>JBHIBR010000053.1:0-8572 GCA_046759145.1 Nitrospinota bacterium
TCGCGTTGAAGCGGCAACCCCCATGGCCTAAGATGCCCGCAGCGAAGGGTCGGCCCCATCGGGGGCGACCGGGAGAGGGCGCCAGGGGGCGCCCCAGGGGGGGTCGTGCGGAGGAGGGGGGAAGATGGGGTCTAAGGTTCCTTTTCTCACAAGGTTCCGTGTGGGGGCGGTGGCCTGTGTGTGTGCATTACTCCTCCCGGGCGGAGCTCCCTGGGCCCAGCCGCCGCCCCCGGCTCCCCGGCCGGCCCAGCTCGCCCTCAGCTTGCGGGAGGCCATCTCCCTCGCCCTCAGCAAGAATTTCGACATCCTCATCGAGAGCTTCGTGCCCCGCATCCGGGAGACGGATGTGGTGCGGGAGGAGAGCGTCTTCGACCCCGCCGCCACGGCCGACCTGGTGGCTCAGAAGGACATCGCTCAGAGCCCCAGCCGCTTCTTCCCCGGAGGGGTGTCAAGGTCCGGCGAGCAAAAGGTAACCCTGGGCTTCGAACAGAGGGTGGTCTCGGGGGCCCAGTACCGGCTGGCTCTCGAGGGCCTGCGGGTCACCACCAACTCGGGCAACGTGCTCTTCGACCCGCGCTTCGAGGGGAATCTGGTGCTCACCCTCACCCAACCCCTCCTCAAGGACTTCGGGGTGGATGTGAACCGCGCCCAGATCCGGATCGCCCAGCTCTCCCGGGACCAGTCGCTCCTGGCCTACCGGGCCCGCGTCATCGAGGTCCTCTCCCTCGTCCAGGGGGCTTACTGGGAACTCGTCTTCGCCATCGAAGACCTCGCAACCAAGCGCAAATCCCTCGAGCTGGCCAAGGACCTCCTGCGTCGCAACCGAATCCAGGTGGAGGTGGGGACCCTGGCGCCCATCGAGATCCTCCAGGCCGAGGCCGCCGTCGCCTCCCGGGAGGAAGACGTCATCGTCGCCGAGAACGCCGTGCGGGACGCCGAGGATCGCCTCAAGCGGATCCTGAACCTGCCCGGGGGGCTCCGCGACTGGGAGACGCGCATCCTCCCCACCGACAAGCCTCAGTTCCGCCCCGAGCCCGTGAACCTGCGGGAGAGCATCCGGACCGCCCTCCGCGCGCGGCCCGACTACCGGCAACTCCGCCTCCGGGTGCAGTCCCAGCGCATCCAGCTCCAGCGCGCCCGCAACCAGACCCTCCCGCAGCTCAACCTGCTGGCGAGCGCGGGCCTGACCGGGCTGGACAACACCCGCAGGGGGGCTGCCGACCGGCTCAGCTCGGGCGATTTCTACAGCTGGGAGGTGGGCGTCGGCTTCCGCATCCCCCTCGGAAACCGCGCGGCCCGCAGCGGGCTCACCCGCCGGCGGCTGGAGGCCCTCCAGGCGGCGCTGGAGCTGAGGAACCTGGAGCAGAAGGTCATCGAGGAGGTGCGCGCGGGGGTGCGACGCCTTGTGCGGGACGAGAAGCGGGTGGCCGCCACGCGGGTGGCGCGGCGACTCGCCGAGAAGCAGCTCGACGCCCAGGAGAAGAAGTTCAGCGTGGGCCTCTCCACCAGCCGCGAGGTCCTCGAGGACCAGGAGGCCCTGGCCACCGCCCTCATCGGTGAGGTGAACGCTATCGTGGACTACAACAAGTCGCTGGTGAACCTGGCCCGGGTGACCAGCACCGCGCTGGAGAAGCACCGCGTCGTGCTCGAGGACCCCCGCAAGCGGCCCCTCGTCGGGCCCTGACGCGGGAGGAGGCTGTGGGCCGCATCCTCGGCATCGACTGGGGCGAGAGGCGCGTGGGGGTGGCCCTCAGCGACCCCCTGGGCATCACCGCCCAGCCTCTCGCCTTCCTGCCGGGGGGGAACGAAGGGGACCTGCTCGACGCGCTGGCCCGGTTGGTGGAGGAGCGAGAGGTGGAGCGGGTGGTCGTAGGGGTTCCCCTCCACATGAGCGGGGCGCGAGGGGCGCGGGCGCGGAAGACGGAGGCCTTCATGGCCCGTCTGGCGAAGCGCCTCTCGGTGCCCGTGGAGGGTTGGGACGAGCGGCTCAGCACTGCGGCGGCGGAGCGGTCGCTGCGGGAGATGGGCCTGAGCGGGAAGAAGAGGAGGGGGAAGCTGGACGTGGCCTCGGCCCAGCTCATCCTCCAGGGATACCTGGATCGCCAGCGGGGGGCGGGGCGGTGAGTGCGCCCGAGAGGGGCCCGGCCCCCGAGGAAACCCCGGGGAAAACTCGCGCGGCGGGGGGGCGAGTGGCGGTCGTTGCCCTCGCTTTGCTGCTCGCGGCTGCGGGGGCACTCTGGTTCGTGCGGGCGCAGTGGGATCGCCCCCTGCAGAAGGAGCCCGCACCCCGGGCGGTGGAGATCCCCCCGGGGAGTTCCCTCCGCCGCATCTCCCTCCTCCTGGCTCGGGAGGGCGTCATCGCCCGACCCTTCCTCTTTCGCCTGCTCACCCGGGTGGAAGGCCAGGACCGGGTCCTGAAGGCGGGCGAGTACGAGCTGGGCCCCCATCTCTCGCCCCGGCAGGTGCTGCGGAAGCTCGCCCGGGGAGAGGTCATCCAGCACCCGGTCACCATCCCCGAGGGCTCCTCCCTCTTCGAGGTGGCGAGGCTGGTGGAGGGGAGGCACCTCCTCCCCCCGGGTCGCCTCCTGCCGCTGGCCATGGACCCGGCGGTGGCGAAGAGCCTGGGGGTCGAGGCGAGCTCGCTCGAGGGCTACCTCTTTCCCGAGACCTACTTCTTCCCCAAGGGGATGAGCGCCCGGAAGGTACTCCGCACCATGGTGGAGGCCACGCGCAAGGTTTTGACCCCCGAGATTCGTCGGCGCGCGGAGGCTCTGGGGCTGGGCGTCCACGGCGCCCTCACCCTGGCTTCCATCATCGAGAAGGAAACCGACCTGGCCGAGGAACGCCCCCTGGTCTCGGCCGTTTTCCACAACCGCCTCCAAAGGGGCATGCCCCTGCAGGGTGACCCCACCGTCATCTACGCTCTCAAACTCGCCGGCCGCTACCGGGGGAAGCTGGGCCGGGGGGAGCTCGCCTTCGACTCCCCATACAACACCTACCGCCACAAGGGTCTCCCCCCCGGGCCCATCGCCAATTCGGGGCTGGACTCCCTGCGGGCCGCCCTCTACCCCGCTCCCGTCCCCTACCTCTATTTCGTCGCCAAGGAGGGGGGCGGCCACCACTTCTCGCGCACCATCGAGGAACACCGCCGCGCCATAGCGCGCGAGCGGCGAAGAGCCTCCCGCACCCGCGAGCGAGGCGGTTGACCCGCCATTGGAGTGGTGACATCATCAAATTTTAAGCGGCGGGAGGTTCCCTGCCGGAGGAGGCTGGCGGGGAGAGGCCCCTTCTTTGCGCCCGCCCTGAGGGTCCGGCCATGGCGAAGAGGCTGTTGGTAGCGGACGGCAGCCCGACTATCCAGCGGGAGGTGGAGGTCACCTTCCAGGGCAGGGACATCGAGGTCTTGGTCGCCTCCGACGGCGAGACGGCCCTCAGGCTGGCGCGCGAGCTCGGGCCGGATGTGGTGCTGGCCGATGTGGAGATGCCGGATCTGGACGGGCTCTCCCTCTGCCGGACGATGAAGTCGGACCCCCTCCTGAAGGGCATCCCCTGCATCCTGCTCACCAAGGCCTTCGGGGAACCCGACGAGGCGTCCGCCCGGGCGGCGGGGGCGGCCTCCTGGCTGGCAAAGCCCTTCGAGGCAAAAGAGCTGGTGGCCAAGGTGGAGAGGGCGCTGGGGGAGCCGGAGGCGGGCGCGACTCCGCCTCCCCCGGCCTCCCAAGAGCCCCTCTCGGCCTCGGTGGAGCCCGTGATGGAGGACTTTGCCCTGGAGGAAAGGGCGGGGGGGGACTCGCGCCCTCGAGACGTGCTGCCTGGGGAGGCCGACCTGGACACCGAGGTCGTCCTGGAGGAGGCGGAGCGGCTCATCGAGGAGGAGGAGAGGAGGGAGAAACACCCCGCTCTCGAAGCCTCCCCCGGGGTAGCCCTCTCCCCGGCGGGGGGCGGCGATCTGCAAGGCGGCCCTTCCGGGGAGGGGGCGCCGGAGGCCCTGGACCTGGCGGACCTTCTGGAGATCGAGCTCGCCCGGGGGGAGGAAGAAAAGCCCGAGGAGTTTTCTCCCCCGCCAGAAGCGGCGCCGGCCGAGAGGCCCGTCGCCCCAGAGCCCGCGGAGGGGAAGGGAGGGGACGATACTCCGGTTGCGGAGGAGGCGCCCCGCGCACCGAGGGCCGGCTTCCGGGGCGGTGCGATGGTTCTCTCTCTCCCCGAGGCCGAGCTGCGCTCGCTCGCGCGGGAAGTGCTCTCGGAGGGCTTCGAGAAGGTGGTCCCCCGGGTGGTCCAGCTCGTGGAGGAGACGGCCCGGGAGATGGCCCCGGCCATTGTGGAGCGGGTGGTCCGGGAGGAGATCGAGAGACTCAAGCGCGGAGAGTAGGTTTTGCTCGACAAGCGTTACGACCCGCGGGTGGCCGAGAGCAAGTGGTATGCGTTCTGGCGGGAGCGGGGCTACTTCCACGCTGAGCCCGCGGACGCGCGGCCCCCGTACTCCATCGTCATCCCGCCCCCCAACGTGACGGGCTCCCTCCACATGGGACACGCCCTCAACAACACCCTCCAGGACATCCTGGTGCGGTGGAAGCGGATGGAGGGGTTCAACGTCTGCTGGATGCCGGGCACCGACCACGCTGGAATCGCCACCCAGAACGTGGTGGAACAGGAGCTCGCCCGGGAGGGCACGACCCGCCAGGTCCTCGGCCGGGAGGCTTTCCTCCAGCGGGTCTGGGATTGGAAGGACAAGTACGGGGGCATCATCACCAGCCAGCTCGCGCGCCTGGGGGCCTCGTGCGACTGGGAGCGGGAGCGCTTCACCATGGACGAGGGCCTCTCCCGGGCGGTGCGGGAGGTCTTCGTCCGCCTCTACGAGCAGGGTCTCATCTACCGGACCAATTACATCATCAACTGGTGTCCCCGCTGTCACACCGCGCTCAGCGACCTCGAGGTGGAACACCGCGAGCTGGACGGGCACCTCTACCACGTGCGCTACCCCGCGGCCGAGGGCGGGGGGTACCTCACCGTCGCCACCACGCGGCCGGAGACCATCCTGGGCGACACGGCCGTGGCTGTGCACCCCGACGACGAGCGCCACCGGAGCTGGGTGGGCAGGGAGGTGCTGCTCCCCCTCCTCAAGCGGCCGCTGCCCGTCATCGCGGATTCCTATGTGAGCCGGGAGTTCGGCACAGGGGCCCTCAAGATCACCCCCGGCCACGACCCCAACGACTTCCTGGTGGGACTCCGCCACGACCTCCCCCAGCTCAACGTGCTCAATCCCGACGCCACCATGAACGAAGAGGCCGGGCCCTACCGCGGGCTGGACCGCTTCGAGTGCCGGGCCCGCGTCCTGGAGGACCTCAAGGGGGAGGGCCTCCTGGATCGGGTGGAGCCCCACCGCCACGCGGTGGGGCACTGCTACCGGTGCCACACCGTGGTGGAGCCCTACCTCTCCCTCCAGTGGTTCGTCCGCACGGAGGAGCTCGCCAGGCCCGCCATCCGGGCGGTGGAGGAGGGCCGCATCCGCATCGTCCCCTCCACGTGGGAGAACACCTATTTCGAGTGGATGCGGAACATCCGGGACTGGTGCATCTCCCGCCAGATCTGGTGGGGGCACCGCATCCCCGCCTGGTACTGCGACCCCTGCGGGGAGGTGGTGGTGGCCCGGGAGGAGCCCCCCGGCTGCCCCCGGTGCGGGGGGCCGCTGCGCCAGGAGAGCGAGGTGCTGGACACCTGGTTCAGCTCGGCGCTGTGGCCCTTCTCCACCTTCGGCTGGCCCGAGGAGAGCGCCGAGCTCAAGACCTTCTACCCCACATCGGTCCTGGTGACGGGCTTCGACATCCTCTTCTTCTGGGTGGCCCGGATGGCCATGATGGGGCTGCGCTTCATGGGCGATGTGCCCTTCCGGGATGTGTACATCCACGCCCTCGTCCGGGACGAGGAAGGCCAGAAGATGAGCAAGAGCCGCGGGAACGTCATCGACCCCCTGGAGGTCATCGACCGCTACGGGGCGGACGCCCTGCGGTTCACCCTGGCGGCGCTGGCGGCCCAGGGGCGCGACATCCGCCTCTCGGAGGGCCGCATCGCGGGCTACCGCAATTTCTGCAACAAGCTCTGGAACGCCGCCCGCTTCGTCCTCATGCAGCTCGAAGGGTGGGCGGGACCGCGCAACGGAGCTCCCCGCCGCGAGGAGCTGGCGCTTGCCGACCGCTGGGTGCTCAGCCGCTCGGGCGCCCTCGCCGACAAGGTGCGGGGGGCGCTGGAGGAGTACAGATTCAACGACGCGGCGGGAGCCCTCTACCAGTTCCTCTGGCATGAGTACTGCGACTGGTACCTGGAGGTGGTGAAGCCGCGCCTGCAGCGCGAGGGAGAGGCGAGCGCCGAGGCCGCCCGCTGGGTGCTGTGGAGGGTGCTGGAGCGCACGCTGCGGCTCCTCCACCCCTTCGCCCCTTTCATCACCGAGGAGATCTGGCAGCAACTCCCCGGCCGAACGGACGAGAGCATCCAGGCCACCTCCTACCCGCAGGCCGAGAGCGGGTGGGAGGACCCCGAGGCGGAGGCCTCCATGGGCGCGCTGATGGAGGTGCTGACGAGCGTCCGCAACATCCGGGGGGAGCTGGGAATTGCCCCCGCCAAGAAGGTCGCCGCCCTCGTGCGAGCGACCGACGCGAGCCGGCGCGCGCTCCTGGAGGAAGAGCAGGAGTGGATCTGTCGCCTGGGCAAGGTGGGGACCTGGCAGGTGGGGCCTGAGGTGGAGCGCCCCCGGGCAGCGGCGGCGGCGGTGGCGGGGGGCGTGGAGGTCTTCGTCCCCCTGGACGGCCTCCTGGACGTGGAGGAGGAGATCCGGCGCCTCCAGAAACAGCTCCAGGCGCTGGAGGAGGACCGCGCCTCCCTGAGGGGGAAACTCTCCAATCCCGACTTCCTCGGGCGCGCCCCCGCCGCCGTGGTGGAGAAGGACCGGCGCAGGCTCGAAGAGCTCGACGCGCGGGCCCAGAGGCTCGAGGAGAACCTCGAGCGCCTGCGGGCGCTCGTGGCCTGAGGGGGCCACCAGGCCCGCCCGGGAGTCGCCGTGAGCGCCATTGTCTGGTCGGTGCGGCGCTACGGGGAGGTGGACTCCACCAATACGGTCGCCCTCGAGCTCGCCCGCGGAGGCTGCCCCGAGGGGACGGTGGTGACCGCCGAGAGCCAGTCTCGCGGGCGGGGCCGGATGGGACGCTCCTGGTTCTCGCCCGTGGGGACGGGGCTCTACCTCTCGGCGGTGCTGCGGCCCGGCATCTCCGCCGACATCCTGCCCCCGCTCACCCTGGTGGCGGGGGTGGCCTCAGCCGAGGCGGCGGAGCGCGTGGCGGGCATCCCGGTGCGACTCAAGTGGCCCAATGACCTGCGGTGCGGGGAGAAGAAGGTGGGGGGCATCCTGGCGGAGCTGGAGCGCGAAGACGGCCCTTGCGTGGTGTTGGGGGTGGGCCTCAACGTGAACACGGCGCCGGCGGCCTTCCCCCCGGAGTTGAGCGGGGAGGCCACCTCGCTCAGGGCCGCCGCGGGCCGGGTGGTCAACCGGGAGAGCCTCCTTCAGGCGCTCCTGGAGTGCCTGGACCGGTGGTACGGGAGGCTGCAGGCGGAGGGGTTCGGGCCGGTGCGGGAGCGGTGGCGGCAGCTGAGCCAGACGCTCGGGCGCCGCGTGAGGGTGGCACTGCCCGGGGGCGGCCGGGTGGAGGGGTTGGCCGAGGATATCGACGAGCGGGGGCGGCTCGTGGTGCGGGCGCCGGGCGGGGAGCGGGTGGCCGTGGATGCGGGCGACGTGATGGAGGTATGAGGGCGTGAGCCGAAACCTCCTGCTTGTCCTCGACGTGGGAAACACCAACACCGTGCTCGGCCTCTACCGGGGGGAAGAGCTCGTGTTCCACTGGCGGGTGAGCACCCGCATCGAGCGCACGGCCGACGAGCTGGGGCTGTTGGCGGACGCCCTCTTGCGGGAGCGGGGGCTCAGCAGGGAGGTGGTGGGTGCGGTCGCCATCGCCTCTGTGGTCCCCCCCCTCCAGGGGGCGCTCGAGGCCATGGCGCGCGAGCACTTCGGGGTAGAGCCCCTGGTGGTGGGGCCGGGCACTCGCACGGGCGTCCCCATCCTCTACGACAGCCCGCGGGAGGTGGGCGCGGACCGGGTGGTGAACGCCGTGGCCGGCTACCATAAATACGGGGGGCCCCTCATTGTGGTGGATTTCGGGACCGCCATCACCTTCGACGCCATCAGCGCCGAGGGGGCCTACCTGGGCGGGGCCATCGCACCGGGGATGGTCATCTCGCTGGAGGCCCTCTTCGAGCGCGCCGCCAGGCTGCCGCGGGTGGAACTCTCGCGGCCCAAGACGGTCATCGGGAAGAACACCGTGCACAGCGTCCAGGCGGGGATGGCGGTGGGCTTCCGGGGGCTCGTGCGGGAGGTGGTGGGGGCCATGCGGGCGGAGCTCGGCGGGCGGGCGCTGGCCGTGGCCACGGGGGGCGAGGCGCAGATGTTCGCCGACTTCGCTGACCTCATCGACCGCTGGGACCCTTACCTCACCCTGGACGGGCTGCGGCTGGTGTGGGAGAGCAACGC
>JBHIBR010000054.1:0-8541 GCA_046759145.1 Nitrospinota bacterium
GCTTCGTAGCCCTCGCGGGGGCCTACATGGTGGGGCCCCGGACGGGCAAGTACAATGCGGACGGGACGCCCAACCCCATCCCGGGGCACAACTTCGTCTATGTCATCGCCGGCACGTTCATCCTCTTCTTCGGCTGGTTCGGCTTCAACCCCGGAAGCACCCTCGCGGCGAGCGACCTGCGCATCGCGGTCATCGCCGTGAACACCTTCCTGGCCGGAGCGTCGGGTGCTGTGGCGGTGATCTATCTCACCTACTTCCGGACGGGGAAAGCCGACATCCTCATGGCCTGCAACGGCGCCCTGGCGGGGCTTGTGGCCATCACGGCGCCCTGCGCCTATGTACCCCCCTGGGCGGCTGTGGTCATCGGAGGGGTGGCGGGGCTCATCGTCGTCTGGAGCGTGTCCTTCGTCGAGCGCACACTCAAGGTGGATGACCCCGTGGGCGCCATCTCGGTCCACGGGACGAACGGCCTGTGGGGTTTGCTGGCGCTGGGCATCTTCGCCGACGGGACCTACGGCGGCGTGAAGGGGCTCCTGCTGGGTGACGGGGGGCAGTTCCTCGCTCAGGTGGTGAGCGCCGTGGTGGTATTCATCTGGGCGTTCGGCACGGGGCTCTTGCTCTTCTGGCTCCTCAAGGTCACCATGGGCATCCGGGTGAGCCCGGAGGAAGAGCTCGGGGGGCTCGACCTCCTGGAGCACGGCATCGAGTGCTACCCCGCGGAGGCCCGGCGCTCGGTGTGAAGGCGGCCGGCACGTTCTCTCCTTCCGCTCGGAGGCAGGACCATGCGGGTCATCACAGCCATCATCAACCCCCACAAGCTGGACGAGGTCAAAGAAGCCCTGGCCAAGGCCGGGGCGCTGGGGATGACGGTGAGCGAGGTGCGGGGCTTCGGCCGCCAGAAGGGCCACACCGAGCTCTACCGGGGGAGCGAGTACACAGTGGACTTCATCCCCAAGGTGAAGGTGGAGGTGCTGGCCTCCGCCGAAGACGCGGGGCGCCTTGCCGACGCCATCGCCCAGGCCGCCCGGACGGGACGCATCGGGGACGGGAAGATCTTCGTCACGGACGTGGAGCGCTGCATCCGCATCCGCACGGGGGAGGAGGGAAGAGACGCCCTTTGAGGGGCACCCCCGCGGGTTGAGCCCGCCTTTTCATGGAGGGCCGCCCTCCACTTCTGTGGAGCCCCGTCTGGCGTCTCGCCCTTTTTTAGAAAGTGTAGAAGGCCTCCAGATATACGATGTCCTGCGTGCTCCGCACCGGCCGCGTGCTGTCGGTGGTGAAAGCCCTGCGGTTCAGGGAGCGGTCGTTGCGGTACTCCCCCCTCAGGAAGAGGTTCTTCCACACGTTCCACTTCAGGCTGAAGGTGATCCCCACGAGCTCCAGGCGCGCGGGGAGGGAGGTGTCGGGGTCGGTGAAGCCCAGCCGGGCCCCGTCGTCGTCGAGGAAATACTCCCCCCGCAGCGCCGCCGAGAGGCGGGAGGTGATGTCCCAGTTGATGATCCCCGCCACGGCGCGCCACTGCACGTCGTCGAGCCTCCCGTCCCCCTGCTTGTCTAGCGCATCTTCCTCCCAGCCCAGGTCCACGTTGAGGGCTAAGGTGAGGGGCTCGATGGGCTTGAGGGTGGCCACGATGTCCACCAGAGAGCGCTTGGGGCCCGTCTTGTCGTCCTGCTCCGCGCCGTAAGAGCCGTTCACCGCGAGGGAGAAGGCCGGAGAGGGCTCGAAGAGCACCTGGCCCAGGAAGGTCTTGGCCCGGTTGTTGTCGGTGGCGTTGTCCCAGCCGTTGACCACCCCAGCGGTGAATTTGAGCTGGTCCGTCACCGGATAGCTCGCCAGGGCCCCCACGTGGGTGAAGGGCCCTGAGAAGTTGAAGGTGAAGGAGCGGGAGAAGTTGAAGTTGTGAGGGCTTCCGATGACCTCGCCCCCGATGAGGGTGGCGAATTTGCCGAACTTGAACTCCAGGCCCCGCCCGACGGGGGCCCGCCAGATCAGGGCCGCCTCCTGGATGTCGAAGGGGTCGTCGCTCTCTCCCAGGCCCGAGGCGTGGATGCTCTTGGCGTCGTTTCCCACATCCAGGATGACCGAGAATCCCGCGGGGGAGTCGGCCTTCGGGCTCTTGGCCAGGGCGAGCTCGAGCATGTGGAGGGTGAACTGGTTGGAGTCCCCGTCGAAAGTGTGGAAGTCGTTTTTCCTCCGCTCAGGGTCGGCCAGGTTGTGGTTGAAGGCGGCCGAGAGGAACCCCGCCACCTCGAGGTCTTTGAAGAAGGGGGGAAGGGCGACTTTCTCCGCCTCAGCCTTCTTCCGCGCCGCCTCCTGCTCGGAGAGGCGCTTCTCGAGCTGCTGGAGCCGCTCGCGCAGCGCGCGAACCTCATCGCCCAATCTCTCTTGCGCCCGCGCGGGGGGCGCGAGGCCGAGGGCTAGGCTGAGGGCAAGTGGGCAGACGAACGCAAGGCGCCATGTCATAGGAATCTCCTCCCGGCGGACAGAGTGGATGCGAAAAACCGGGAGGAGCCTATGGGGGAAGGATTTCCGCTCGGTTACGGATTGGTTGCGGAAGCGCTAAATGGGCGTTTCGGGGAGATTACGGGTCCCTTCGCGGAAAGCGCCCTTCGGGCCCTCAACGGAAGGTGCGTATGTAGGCGAGGAGCGCCCTGCGCTCCTCCTCGCTCAGCGCGGGGCGGAAGGCGGGCATGAGCTTTCGGCCCTGGGCGATCACCCGTAGGACCTCCCGCTCATCCTGCCTCTTGAGCCGTTCGGGGAGACTCGGCACCCCGCCCGGAAGGAAGCGCGCACGCTCCCCCTCCCCCCGGCCCGAGGGGCCGTGGCAGGAGAGGCAGTGGCGGCTGTAGAGGGCCGCCCCCCCGGCCTCGCGCCAGCGGGCCCGCTCGGGCTCGACCACGAGGGCGTAGAACCAGATGGCCCCCACCGAGAGCCAGAGCAGGATCGGGAGAAGAAGCCGGAAGCGAGCCATCCGAACGGGTGAAAACAGGGCACCCCCAGGGTGCTCGCCGCCAGGGCGTTGCCGCTGACGGCGATGGCCGGAAAACCCGCCTGCTCCACCAGGGGGGCGACAAGCGCATCGTGGGCGGAGACGGCCTGCACCACCCCTCCCGCCGCCAGAAGCTCCCTCAAAACGCGCCCGGCTCCCATGCGCTCTCCCCCTCTCCGTGGGTCGGCCTCTCGCTACCACAAGCCCCCCCCCCGCGCAAGGCGCCCCCTCCCACTCCGCTCCCCCGGCCTGAGCCTTGACGGGGCTTGCGCCTCTCTCCATACTAGCGCCCCGCCCCGAAGGGCGGGCCTTCTTTCCTCTAACCTCCCGGGAGGAAAGCCATGAAGCTGCGCTACGACCACATCCACCTCATCAGCCGCGACCCCGAGGCCGCCGTCCGCTTCTACTGTGAGCACTTCGGCGCGCGGGAGACGAGCCGCATGGAGCGCGGAGGGGCGCCCCAGGTCTTCCTCGAGCTGGGGGAGAGCACCCTCATCGTGCGCGGGATCCGCGAAGGGGAAAACCCCCTCCCCGAGGGCTCCATGCCCCGGATGGGGATGGACCACTTCGGCTTCTTCCTCGAGGGGGAACCCCTGGACGCCTTTGCCGAGGCCCTTCGGAAGAAGGGGGTGAAGGTGCTGGGAGAGGTGGGCGAAGCCCCCCGGGCGCGCTTCTTCTACGTGGGGGCGCCCGACGGGGTGGTGGTGGAGATCCTCCAGGCGCGGTGATCCCCCCGAGGTCCCTTGCTCCGGGAGACTCGGTGGGCTACAATTCAGCGCGTTCCTTGGGAAAGAACGCTCAGCGCAGAGGGGTCCTCTGCTCGACCGTGCGCTCTCTTCTTGGTCCCCCGCTATGAACGCCAAGCTCATCATCCGAGGGCTCCGCAAGGTCTTCACCATCAAGGAAGGGTTGGGACGCACCAGCGAGGTGCTGGCGCTCGATGGGCTCAACCTGACGGTGAGAGAGGGGGAGTTCGTCACCGTCCTCGGGCCGAGCGGCTGCGGGAAGTCCACCCTGCTGATGATCCTGGCCGGCCTGTACGAGAAGACGGCGGGGGAGATCCTGCTGGATGGCCGCTCTCTGGAGAGGCCGGGCCTGGACCGGGGGGTGGTGTTCCAGGACTTCGCCCTCTTCCCCTGGCTCACGGTGAAGGGAAACATCCGCTACGGCCTGCGCCAGAAGGGCATCGGCCGGGCCGAGCAGGAGGAGCGCATCCGCCACTACATCTCCCTGATGGCGCTCGATGGCTTCGACGAGGTGTACCCCAACCGCCTCTCGGGGGGGATGAAACAGCGGGTGGCCATCGCGAGGGCGCTCGCCTACGACCCGGAGATCCTGCTCATGGATGAGCCCTTCGGCTCCCTGGACGCCCAGACGCGGGCGAACCTCCAGCGCGTCCTGGTGGAGGTGTGGCAGAAAACCCACAAGACGGTGGTGTTCATCACCCACGACGTGCGCGAGGCGGCCTTCCTGGCCGACCGGGTGATCGTCCTGAGCGCCAGGCCCGGCCGCGTGATGCGGGAGGTGCCCGTGCCGCTTGCCCGGATGCGAGACATCCTGGTGCCCGAGTTCGTGCGCGTGGAACGTGAGCTCGCGAGCCTCATCGAAGCCCAGACGCCAGCCCCCCAGGAGGCGGCCTGGGCGGCGAGGGGCTGAGACCAGAGGGGCGGCGCGCGGCGCTGCCCCCCCATCGTGTCCTGAGGGAGAAGGAGGAGGGAGGATGTGGAAGCGTAGAGCACATGTCGTGGTCGGGCTGGCGCTCGCCCTGGGCCTGCTGCTGGTCGTGGGGGGGCAGGCGCCGGCGGGCGCCGGCGAGAGGAAGGTGCGCATCATCTATTCGGAGAGCACCACCGCCATCGTCCCCCTGGTGGCCATGCAGAAGGGCTTCCTGGCGGCCGAGGGGCTTCAGTATGAACACAAGGCCGTGAAGTCGGGCCGGATGGGCATCTCCAGCGTGGTCCAGGCGGAGATGGACTTCGGCACCATGGCCAACGCCCGGCTGGTGTCCTCGGCTGTCAAGAAGCTCCCCCTGAAGGCGGTGGCGGTGAACAACTACGGCTTCCTGGCCATCGTGGTGGTCCACCCGAAGGACAGGACCAGCAAGAGCATGCGTGACCTCGTGGGCAAGCGCATCGCCATCCAGAAGGGCTCGGGCACCCACGCGGTGTGGCTGCGCTACATCGACCACCTGGGCCTGAGCGAGCGCGACTTCAAGATGAAGTACATGCGCACCTCGAACATCGCCGCCGCCCTCGCGAGCGACAGCGTGGACGCGGGCGTGCCTTGGTTCCCCTTCGCCCGCTCCATCATCAACAAGGGGCTGGGGCGCGAGCTCCTGAGCCAGGACCAGATCGCCAAGCCCATCGGCGTGAAATACCCCTTCCTCCTCTACACCCGGGCGCGCCTCGTCCAGGAGCGCCCCGAGGTGGTGCAGAAGGTGGTCAACGCCTGGGTCAAGTCCCAGCGCTGGATCATGAAGCACCCGGAGGAGTCGGCCCGCATATTCCGCACCTTCAGCAGCCGGCGGGGGAAGAAGCTCAAGGAGGAGGACACGCGCTTCTTCATGAGCATCCTGCGCTTCGACCAGCCGGTGTGGTCCAAGGCCATGGTCGACGACACCATGGCCAGCGCCCGCATCATGAAGAAGCTCGGGAAGATCAAGAGGATCCCCGACCTCACTCCCTACATCGACAACCGCTTCGTTCGGAAGGCCGTCGGCCAGATGTGAGGCCCCCCTCCCACGCCCGCCCCCGCCCCCCGCTCGGCGGGGGGCGGGCGGGAGGGCGGCGCGGCCGGAGGGGCACCCCAGCGCGCCTGCGCGCTGGGGACCCCAGGAGGTGACACCATGCAAGCCGAACTGCCCGCCCTCTCCCGCCGGGCCGCCCTCTACTCCAAGACCCTCACGGAGAACCTGGGGCCCATCGTGCTGCTCCTCGTCGTCTGGGAGCTCTTCGCCCGAAGCGGCCTCATCCACAGCGCCCTCTTCCCGACCGTCACCACCATCTTCTGGACAGTGGTGGAGCTGACGCGGGAGGGGAAGTTCGGCCTGCACATCCTGCACTCCTTCTACCGCCTGTTCTGGAGTGTGGCCTTCGCCGTCGTGGCGGGGACGGCCCTGGGCATCCTCATGGGCTCCTTCCGGCCGCTGGAGAAACTCCTGGTCCCGCCCATCAACTTCTTCGCGGTCATCCCGGGCATCGCCCTCTTCCCGGCGACCCTCCTGTGGTTCGGCCTCACCGAGAAGGCCGTCATCTTCACCATCGGCTTCTCGGCCACCCTGCCCGTGGTCCTGAACGTGTGGACGGGTGTGAAGACGGTCAACGAGACGCTGGTCAACGCGGCCCGCTCGATGGAGACAGAGGGCCTCTCCCTGCTGGCCCGGGTGTTGCTGCCCGGCGCTCTGCCCGTGGTCATCGCGGGCTACCGCATTGGGTTCGCCCGGGCGTGGCGGATCCTGGTGGCCGGGGAGCTGCTGGCCACCCCCGATTGGGGGCTGGGGATCATGATCTTCGAGGCGCGGGAGTTCCTCCAGTCGGAGGTGGTCTACGGGGGCATCATCGCCATCGGCATCTTCGGCTTCGCCATGGAGCGGCTGGTGCTGCGCTCGCTGGAGATCTCCACCGTCCAGCGCTGGGGGATGCTCCGCGAGCTCTGAGGAGCCCCCCACCCGCCTCCCCCCGACGGGGGGAGGATGAAGGAGGGGGGAAGGGAGGAACCCATGGCCAAGTCCCGCTTCCGGGTGGCGGTGGCAGGCGCCCGCTTCGGGCCCCTGGACTACGAGCGGAAGGTGCTGGAGGGACTCCGGGCGGAGATCGCCGAGGGGGCCGGGGGAGAGGCCGCTTCCCTGCTCGCCCTCTGTAAAGAGGCGGACGCAGTCCTCCTCGGGGCCGCCCCCCGCTTCACCCGGGAGGTGGTGGAGGGGCTCAGCCGCTGCCGCATCATCGCCCGCTATGGCATCGGGGTGGACAATGTGGACCTCGAGGCGGCGGCGGCGAGGGGCATCTGGGCGACCAACGTCCCCGACTACTGTGTAGAGGAGGTCTCGGACCACGCCATCTCCCTCCTCCTCCACTTCGCCCGCAAGCTGGGGCCTGCCGCCGCCGCGGTGAGAGAGGGCGGCTGGGGCATCGGGGAGCTCCGGCCCATCGCCGCCCTGCGGGGTCAGACTCTGGGGCTTGTGGGCCTCGGCCGGATCGGCAGGGCGGTGGCCCGCAAGGCGCGGGCGTTCGGCCTCCGGGTGCTCGCCCACGACCCCTACCTCCCCGCGGAGGCTTTCCGCCGGGCGCGGGCCGAGGGGGTGAGCCTGGACGCCCTCCTGGGGGAGTCCCACTTCGTCTCCATCCACGCCCCCCTCACCCCCGAGACGCGCCACATCATCGGGGCGGCCGAGCTCCAGAAGATGAAACCAGGTGCTGTCCTCATCAACGTGGCCCGGGGGGGGCTGGTGGATGAGAGCGCCCTCCTGGCCGCCCTCGGGGAGGGACGCCTCAGGGGGGCAGGCCTGGATGTGGTGGAGGAGGAACCTCCCCCGCCGGACCACCCCTTGCGGAGGATGCCCCATGTGCTACTCACTCCCCATAGCGCCTGGTACAGCGAGCGAGCCGAGAGGGAGATGAGGCTCAAGGCGGCGCGCGAGGTGGCTCGGGTGCTCCGCGGCCGGGCTCCCCGCAACCCGGTGAACCGCCCGGCCCCGGCTACCGGGGTGCCCGCCGGCACCCGGGCGGAGCGAGGATGCCCACCCTGTAGGTGACGCGGCAAGCCAGGGGGGCTCGAAAGGGGAGGAAAAGGCCTCCGTCACCCACTCCTGAGGCCCGCCCATGGAAGAAGCCAAGAGCCTCTTCGATCTCACCCAGCCCGAGGCCGAAGCGATCCTCAAGCGCCGGGGTCTCGTGGTACTCCCCCTCGGCAGCGTGGAGCAGCACGGCCCCCACCTCCCCTGCGGGACGGACTCCGTCGCCTCCCTCGTCATCGGAAGGCGCCTGGCGGCCCGGGTGGGGGGGCTCCTGCTCCCCGTCTTTCCCCTCGGCGTGAGCCCCTTCCACATGTCCTTCCCGGGGACGCTGAGCCTCGAGCCCGAGACGTTCATCTCGGTCCTCTTCGATGTGTGCAAGAGCGTCCACCGGCACGGGGCCAGAAAATTCGTCTTCCTCAACTGGCATGAGGGGAACACGCCCGCCCTCAACCTGGCGGCGGGCCGCGTGCAGCGGGAGCTGGAGGGCACGAGGGTCCTCGTGGCGCAGGCGCACTCCGTGGCGAAGGAACTCTACGGGGGGGAGGTGGGCTTGACCCACGGCGGGGAGCTCGAGGTCCTCCCCGTCCTCCTCTATGACCCCTCCCTCGTCCACCTGGAGCGGGCCACCAACCCCTCCCCGGAGGCAGCCGCCCGCCTCGCCGACGCCCGCCGCAGGGGGCGGGCCGTCTACCCCATCCTCCGCGACATCCGGGAGATCGCCCCCACGGGCTGGTACGGGGAACTCAAGGACGTCTCGCGGGAGCGGGCCGAAGAGGTGGTGGACGGCGTCGCCGAGGCCATCGCAAGGGCGGTGGAGGAG
>JBHIBR010000055.1:0-8535 GCA_046759145.1 Nitrospinota bacterium
GACCTTACGGTCAAGAATGAATATCTCCGAGGGCTCCCAATCAAAGATATTAGAAATTTTCAGTTTGGTTTTTAGGCAAATATTGAATAAGAGGTCGGATAAGGCAAGATCCCGGAAGAATTCATCGCCTGCGGGCTTACTCATAGATCGTGACCGGTCCTTGCTCTCCCCATGAACAATTTCGCTTCGCCTTTGATAAAATCGCTTCGCCCAAATCGCGAGCTGTTTGGGAAACGGATTGGGGATTAGTTCATTTACACTTTGCGCGAAAGCATTCCTCTTATCAGTTCCCCGTAGTTCAAACAATGTTTCTAGCGCTATGCAGCGGCACAAAAGATGATGATCGCTGCCAAGAAATTGATTCTTTATACGGGATAGGTTAGCCCATCTTATGGCTGACAAGATTGGATGGGGGTTTGCGCATTCGATAAATTCTGACAGGGCTTGCCATAGGCGGTTACGCGCAAGTCTCTTCGTTCTTAATCTAAACCTGTAAATATCGGGGGAATTCCACTGCTTGTCCTTCTCGGATGCAGAGAGCTCATGAGGTTCTTCACAGGATTCATCGATAAATTCGTAAAAAACGTGGTAGACGAAATTATCAATCGTTGTCATCTCTGACCGGTAAGGTCTTCCGAATTTTTCCAAAAATCTCTCTTTCTTGGTTTGGTCCCTTTTGAGGACAAAAGCAGAACGTTCAAAGCCGAGGGCCTGTTCAATTCTCGTTTCGTCTTTCCGCTTTCTTGTATAAAGAGTGCCCCGGCCTGTAAGAGTGTCATCGAAGATGACGTACGCAAGACAATCTATTACTGAGTCAAGCTCTAGAAAGAAAGAATCGGTCTTTTGTGGGTGTCGACAGTGGATAGGTATTACGGTCGGGTTGCGGATTAACTTTCCCAAGCGGGTATAAAACATCTTGTCGATGTAGGGGGAATATTCGGGTACACGGTGCAGCCCAGTAAATCGTAAATTGCCAAGCTTAGCGTCGTGATCAATTTCTAGATATGGCAGCACTACTACGATGGGCGAAAGCATTGAAATCCCAAGGTCCATGGATGGCGCTCTGTGCCAAGGAAATTTGTTCGCGAAGCGTTGGATGCTCTATCGCCCCCTAGATGGGGAAAGGATAGCACAAAAACGCGGGCGCCGGGCCTAAAAAATCAGCGTCTCACCCCCCCTCACCCCCGCTCGCCGGGGCCCCGGGCGATGCTCTCCCCCCCTCCCGCCCCCGCCGAGCTTGGGGGCGCCGAAGCGGTCGAGGGCGCGTCGTTCATGAATCAACCGGTCGGGAGCGGTCGCGCGTGGGCGATCTCCCCGGGCGTGATGGCCCGCACCTGCGACGCCTGCAGGGAAACGACCGCAACCGTCTCGCCCCCCAGGGTCATGAATTCCACTTCGTAGCCCGCCTCGCCCCGGTGGACCAGCACCGCCGTGCCGATGTCGCCCCGCTCCAAGCCGTGTTCGGGCAGGTCGGTCGCCAGCACCACAGTGTCATGTTCTCGAATCAAGGCCCCACGGCCTCCCTCCGGACGTTGTCGAGAAAGGGGCTCTCCTCGTTGTCCCACGCCGACCGGGAGACGAAGTAGAAAGAAAGGCTGACGTCGTGGCGGAGAGAGAGGGAACCCTTCATCTCGCTGGTCCTCTGGATCTCCTCCCACGGGTCGCGGACCTCAGGGAGGATCACGACCACGTCCAGGTCGGAGGCAGGCCCCTCCTCTCCCCGGGCGCAAGACCCATAGAGGTACACCCCCGCCAGGTCTTCCCCGTAGATGGCCCTCAGCCCTTCACGGACTTCCGCGAGGACAGTCGAGACTTTCGGATTCATCGTTCCTCCCTGTCGAGGCTCCCCTCCCCGATGGCGACCTCCTCCTCCGTCGAATCGTAGAGCCGGCAGACGATCCGGTCAATCTTCGCGGGCCAAAGGCCCCCCCTCACCCCCGCGCGTCCGGGCCGCTGGCGCGGCTGGTTCGGCAATAGGCCGTCAGCGGCTCACGCGGCGTAGCGGATGACCTCAAGCTCGGCGCCTTCGTCCACGCTGGCCAAGATCTCGTCGACTCGCGCGAGCACCGCGTCCTCGATCAGGTGCTGAGGACAGTTGGCGCACTGCATAACCGGGACGTTCTTGAGGATCACGATGCTCGTTTCCCGCACCTTGAACGGCAGATCCGTCTCCGTGGCCTTCAGTTCGGCGCCACAAACCGTGCATTTCATGGCCTCGGTCTCCGAGTCTTGAGGTCGGGCTGCCAGTCCCCTGGGTCGGGTCGGTACGCTGTCACCACCCGGACATTATCGCCCTCGACGTCCGCGGCGAAGAGCACATGGAATGCTTCGCCCTGCCGCCGGGCAAGGAGCAGGTAACTCGGCAGGTACTTGTCCTCGGGATAGGCCTCGACCAACTCGTACGTGTCGACTGCCGCGAGGATCGCCCCCCGGGGTATGAACCTGCCGGCAACCCGCATGCTCACGTGATAAGTCCAGAGAATCCGCCCTCTTCGAACGCGATCGCGTATGAACTCGACGGGGTCCTCCGGAACTCTCCTCTCGCCGGCCACTCTCCCTTTCTCCGGCGACCTTCAGTCTGGATGCGCCCAACTCCGCTCACGCGGACCCCTCTAACATGCCTCCGCGGCCGCGCTAGTGTGCAGGGTCCCAGGGCGGTCCCCACACGCCCACGGTCTTCAGCGCGTCCAGGATGATGCTGTAGTCCACCATGGCTGCGACCCGGGGCGGAGTGCCCTTGTAGCGCTTGAGGCGCTTGTTCAGCTTGTGGGTCCACTCCATGGTCCGCCAGGGAAGCCCGCCGTTCACCGCCCAGATCCGGCCTCCCTTGAGGACGTCGTAGGCTCGGCGCAGGACCTCCGGACTCTCTCTTCGGCCGAACTTCCTGGCGAGGCGCACCATCCCTTCCTTGTTCCCGTAAGCCCACCGCGTGGCCTTGATGATGGCCCGCACCGCCTTGACGTACGCCTCGCGGTTTGCCTTGAGCTTGGCCTCCGGGGCGCCGAAGGCGGCGTAGAGGTAGTGGGGCGCCTCGCGCCAGATTCGGGCCAGCTCGTTCACGGGCTTCTTCTCCCGCAGGAAGTAGTACTGCTCTATGTGGATGAGCACCGCGTCCACCTTGCCCGTGAGCAGGAAGGCCACCCGCCGGGGGGGCGGGGTGCGGTGGTAGGTGACATCCTTATCCCCGAGCCCGTACTTCTCCATCACCGAGAGCATACCGATGTGGGAGTACCCCCCCGTCCCCTCGATGCCGAGCTTGCGGCCCCTGAGCTGGGCGACGCTCTTGATGTCGGGCGCAGTGACCAGCATGGCCTCGTTCTTGGCGGCGAAGGAATAGACCACCTTCATCCCCGACCCTTTGGCGATCCCTGCCAGGAGCAGCGGGCCGGGGATGTCGGCCATGTCCAGGTCGCTCCCCTTCCCGATCAGCGCCTGGTGGGTGCGGGTGCCGCCCCGGAACGAGGAGATCTTGACCCGCAGCCCCTCGGCGCGGAAGTAACCCAGCTCCTTGGCCACGTACACTACGCTGTGCACCAGGTTGGGTATGGGGACCGGCATGCCGATGTGAAAGCGTTCCTGGGCCTCGGCCGGGCTCATCCCGCCCCCCACGAGGGCCGCCGCCAGGGCCAGGGCGAAGGCCGGCGCGAGCGCACTAACCAACTTGCGATTCATGGGCTCCCCTCCTCCTTGACAGAACCGAGGACTTCCGCGCTTCCGAGATCCGGAGACGATCTCTGCGGACCTCACTCCCGCACTTTCCAGGCCGCGAAGCGCCGCTCCAGTTGCTTGAGGCTCTCGGTCAGCACCACCCCCAGCACCATCAGCAGGGCGATGGGGACGAACATCTTGTCCGTCTCCAGGGTGTTGGCCGCCTCTTCGATGATCCCTCCCAGCCCCCCGAGGGAGGTGAACAGCTCCGCCACCACCAGCCCCACCAGCCCCCGGCCGATGGCGAGCCTGAGCCCCGCCACGATGTAGGGCACCGAGGAGGGCACCACCACGTCCCGCCAGGTCTGGCGCTCGGTGGAGCAGAACGAGCGGGCCACTTCCAGGAGGGCCTCGTCCACGTTCTTGACGCCCTGGATGGTGTTGATGAGCACCGGGAAGACGGCAAAGAGGAAGACGATGACGACCCGGGCCAGCTGGGTGAAGCCGAACCAGTTGATGATGAGGGGTACCAGCGCCACGATGGGGGTGGCGTAGAGGGCGTTGACGTAGAGGTCGAGGGCGTTCTCCACCACCCGGAAGCGCGCCATGAAGAGCCCGAGCAGGATGCCGGCCGCCACGGCGCTCACCCACCCCGTCGTCAGCACCACCACGCTCTGCCGGGAGGCTTCGAGGAGCTTGCCCGATTGCACGAGTTCCACGAAGGCCCCCACCACGGCGCTGGGGTAGGTGAAGATCACCGGGTTGATGTACCCGCGGCCGTAGATCTCCCAGGCCGTCAGGAGCAGCACCGCCGAGTAGGTCCGCACCAGGAGGGGGGACCTCCACCGGGGTGCGCCGCGCCCCGCGGCCCGGGCGCGGGGAGCAGCTTTCGCCGCGGGAGCGGCGGTCTTCAGGGTTGCTTCCTTCATGGCCGTCAGGCCCCCCTCGGGAGTTGCGCCTCGCGCCCGTTGCCGCTTCGCAGCAGGTTCCAGATGTAGTTGCGTAGCTCGGCGAAGATGCGGCTGCCCCGCACCTCGGCGATCCTCCGCGGCCGGGGAAGCTCCACTCGGAGCAGCTCCCGCACCCGCCCCGGCCGGGGCGTCATCACCGCCACCCGGTCGCCCAGCAGGATGGCCTCATCGATGCTGTGGGTGATGAATACAATCGTCTTGGGCTCGGCCTCGTAGATGCGGAGCAGCTCCTCCTGGAGGAGCTCCCGGGTCTGGGCGTCCAGGGCCCCGAAGGGCTCATCCATCAGGAGGACCTCGGGCTCGATGGCCAGCGCCCGGGCGAGACCGGCCCGCTGCTGCATCCCACCGGAGAGCTGATAGGGGAAGTGGCTCTCGAACCCCTCCAGGCCCACCAGCCGGGTGTAGTGGGCGACCTTCTCCCGCACCACCTCCCGGCGTTTCCCCTGGAGGAGGAGGCCGTAGCCGATGTTCTGCTGAAGGCGCTTCCAGGGGAAGAGGCCGAAGTGCTGGAACACCATGGCCATCTCCCGCCGCGGGCCCGTGACCTCTACCCCGTCCAGGAGGATGCGGCCTCCGTCCAGGGAGATCAGGCCGTTCATGGACCTCAGCAGGGTGGTCTTGCCGCAGCCGCTGGGTCCCAGCACGCAGAGGATCTCTTCCTCGTACACCTCGATACTCATCCCGTCGAGGGCCACCACCCTCTGCCCGTACACCTTCCGGGCGTCCTCCACCACCATCTTGGGCCGCAGGGCGCTCATGGGCGAAACCTCGTGGGGCTCTCGTGCCGCCCGTCGGAGACCAACTCCCCCAGCGGCAGGCGCTCCTCCTCGCGGGCACCTCCGGCCGCAGGATATCCCAGCGCCACCATCCCCGCCAGCTCCCACTTGCGGGGGATGTTCAAGAGGACCTTGACCTCCTCCTCCGCCCAGTGGGAGACCCAGTTGGCCCCGAGCCCCAGGCCGTGGGCCGTGAGCAACATGTTCTGGAGGCAGCAGCCCCCGCTCACCAGGTGGAGCTTCTCCCCGTGGACGCAGCGGGGGGCACGCTCGGGGTCGAGGGCGAGCGCGATGGCCACAGGGGCCTCGGTGAAGTCCACGGGCTCCCCCCACTCCTCGCCGGGCCGGAAGCGCCCCACCTCCCGGCGGCTCAGGACGGCTTCCTCCACCTCCACGGTTCACCCTCCCTCAGGCCCCCGGCGTGAGGTTGATGAGGATGGCGCCATCGCGGCGCTCCACATAGGTCTCGAACGCCTCGCGGTATTCTCGGAGCGGGAATCGATGCGTGATGTAGGGAGCGACCCGGATGCGGCCGCAGTGGATGAGGGGGACCACCTCGGGCCCCGCGTTGGGGTTAGCGCGCACGCCCACGATGTCGAGCTCATCCAGCACGATGCGCTTGTAGGCGAGCTGGGGGGGCCGGTCGGGGATGCCGGTGTAGGCGACCCTCCCGCCCCGGGCGGCCATCTCCACCGCCCAGGCGAGCGAGTCGGGCGTCCCGGCGGTGTCCACCACCACTTGCGCCCCCCGTCCCCCCGTCCGCTCGCGGACGGCGCGGACGGCGTCCTCGCACTTGTAGTCCACCGTCTCCGCCCCCTGGGCGGCCAGCCGCTCGAGGCGCTTTCCGCTCCCCACCACCAGCACCCGGCCCGCCCCCAGCGCCCGGGCGCACTCGAAGGCGAAGGCCCCGATGGGCCCCGGTCCCAGCACCACCACCGTGTCCCCCGGCGCGATGCCCGCCCGCTTGACCGAGTGGAGGCCGCAGGCGGCGGGGTCCACGTTGGAGGCCACATCGAAGGGCATCTCGGTCGGGACCTTGTGGATGCTCTTGAGGGTGTTCACCATGTACTCGGCGTAGGAACCTTGGGTGATGTGCCCGTACTGGCGGTGGGCGAGGTCGGCCCGGCCGTAGTTCTCGCAGAGGTTGTAGCGGCCGGTGAGGCACTGGCGGCACACCCCGCAGCCGCTGTGGGAGGTCCCCGCGACGCAGTCCCCCACCTCAAACCCGTAGCCCCCCGCCCCGTCCCCCAGCGCCACGATGCGGCCCGCCCACTCGTGGCCCAGGATGGCCGGGTAGCGCGGAGGCCAGCGCGGCCGGTGGGCCCCCTGGATGATGTGGATGTCCGTGCCGCAGATGGTGGTGGACTCCACCCGGCACAGCACCTCCCCCCCGCCGGGCCGAGGGGTGGGGACCTCGTCGATGTGGAATTCCCCGGGCCCGGTGAGGACGACCGCCTCCATCGTGGCCTTGATGGGCTCGCTCATGGCACCTCCCCCTACTCCTCCACCCAGGCCACGAGCCTCCCGATGCAGGCCTCGCCCCCCACGAAGCGCCAGGGGAAGATCTGGACCTCGACGCGCTTGCCGGCCACCTGGGCGATGTCTCCCCCGATGTTGTCCACGTGCATCTGGTTGCGGGCCATCATCCGCCGGTGGCAGTGGAGCATGTGTTCTTCGGGGAGGATCTCCTGGATGGGGGAGCCGAACTTCTTCTCCATCTCGCGGATGAGGTCGGGCCGGTAGCCCCGGATCATGGTCCAGAAGGGGTGCTCGAAGGCGGGCGCGTCGGAGCCCACCCACTTGACGTTCTTCTCGATGAGCCAGTCGGTCACGTCGGGCGTGGGGCCGGGGTGCTTGCAGAAGAAGGTCTGCTCGTTGCGCTTTTCCCCCTCCCAGTTGTGGACGTGCCAGCCGTAATAGATGATGAGGATGTCCTCCTGCCGGACCTCCTCCCCCCGGGGGATGCGCCGCTCGATCATCTCTCGACTGACGAGGCTGTATTCCTCCACATCCCGGCTCACATCCACCACCAGGGCGGACCCGTAGCAGCGATCCAGGGGGATCTCCGCCAGGTCCCAGCCGCCCGCGTTGAAGTGGAGGGGCGCGTCGATGTGGGTCCCCGAGTGCATGTTGGTCTCGATGATGAGGCTCATCAAACCGTCCTTGTGGTGGCTGTGGAAGTTGCGCACCATGCTGCTCGGGAAGTAGGGCCAGGTGGGAACCCGCGAATGCCAGCGTTGGGTCAGGTCGATGAGCCTCCGCGCCATGGGCGTGACCTCCTCAGGGGGGGCGGCTCCCGCGGGGCGAGGGCCGGATCTCCCCTAGCTCCCAAGCCAGAGGACGTCCCCGCACTGCCCGGGCCGGGGCCCGCCCCGCTGCCGGAAGACCGCGTACTCTTTCTTGCTCTCTCCCACCGTGGTGTTCTCCCCGTGACCGGGGTAAAGGACGGTCTCGTCGGGGAGGGTGTACACCTCGCGCTCGATGCTCGCGAGGAGGGTCTGCAGGTCCCGGGGGCTCCCCGTCTTGCCCGGCCCCCCGGGGAAGACGGTGTCGCCGCAGATGCAGTGGCTCGGGTAGACCAGGAGCACCCCCCCGGGGGAGTGTCCCGGCGTGTGGCGGACCTCGAGGCTCTGCTCGCCGAATGCCACGCGCTGGCCGTGATTCAGCTGAAAATCCCCCCGCACGCCGAAGCGGCGCTCCTCTTCCGGGTGGAGCCCCACCGGAGCCCCTGTCCGGGCCCTGAGCGCTTCGAGGGCCCTCACGTGGTCCCCGTGGCAGTGGGTCTGGAGGATGAAGCGGAGCTTCGTCCCCTTCAGCACGGGGAGCACGCGCTCGGGCCCGAAGGAGCTGTCCACAAGCGCGCTCTCCCCCGTCTCGCGGCAGATGAGGGCGTAGACGTTGTTGTCGAAAGGCCCCCCCCGCAGCTTGTGGATGGTGAGGGAACCCGCTTCGATGACAGCATCCTTAGCCGCCACCCCTTCCCCCTCCAGAGGTGCAAACTCCCGCCTCTCGGCGCGGTGCAACCCTTCGCGCTTGTCCGCCGGCGGTGCCTATTCTATGATGCCGGCGCCCGCCCGTCAAAGCCTTGTACTGGTTCATGACATGTGAGACGGAGAGGCCTGTGCTTGGAGTTTAGCAAG
>JBHIBR010000056.1:0-8526 GCA_046759145.1 Nitrospinota bacterium
CAGCTCTTCCCTCGCCTTCGGGTCGCGCAGCGTGCGGGCGAGCTGCTCGATCTGCGCCGCGGAAGGAGGGACCGCGGGCGCGGGAGGCTGTGCGGCCGCCGGTGGAGGCGCCGCGGCCGCCAACCAGACCACGAATAGCCCGAGGGCAACGCCTTGCATCTTTGCTCGCATCCTGGGCATGGCTATCTCCTCTCAGCAGAGCCCTTCACCATCGCAGTAGAGGTTTTTAGCAACAATCGCCGACACAGCCCACCCCCAATGCGCTGACCGAGCTCAACGTGAGGCCCGATCGGGCTCTCCCGGCCGCGCGGGCAGGGCCGTTGACCCGCCTCGGGGCATCCCGTACCCTCTCAGCATACTGCGCAGTGGCCTCGGGGGGAGGGGCGTTCCGGGTGGAGGGAGCGCGATGGCTGAGGAGCTCTACCCGAAATTCAGCCGGGAAGGATACGAGCGTCGCTACCGACCGGTGCGCGAGGCCACGGGGGCGCGGGGTCTGGACGCCCTGGTGGAAGCGGCCCTCGCCCGGTGGGAGGAGGAGGGAGTCGCCAAGGCTATCACCTTCATCTCCCGGGGCAACCGCCCCTCCTGGGCGCTCTTCGAGAGCCTGGGATTTGCTCCCGAGCGTGTGCGCCGCTTCCCCTATTGCCTCGAGTACCTCTGCCCGTGGGGGAAACACCTCACCCTGACCCTCCAGAGCCCCGCCCGGGTCCGCGCCCGACTTCTCCCACGTTAGGAGGAACACGCCATGGCCATCCGCGTTGACCGGCAAACCATCCGAGCGCTCCTGCCCGAGGTGGACCTCATCCAGGACCGCGTCCTGGCCGAGGCCGTGCTCGACATCTGGGTGGAGGTGGCGGCCGAATGCCCCTGGGAGCGCCTGGAGGATGTCCCCAAAAACACCACGGACGAGAAAGACCGCCCCCTCCTCACCCACGTGCGCGGGGTCACCCGCATGGCCGTCGCCCTGGCCCAAGTGGCGGAGGAGCTTTATGGATTGCGGGTGAACCGCGACCATCTGGTCGCCGCGTGCCTCCTCCACGACGCAAGCAAGCCGCTGGAGTACGCTCCCGGGGAGGACCGACAGCCGGCCAAGAGCCACCTGGGCAAGTCGCTCCAACACGGGGTATACGCTGCCCACAAGATCCTCCAGAAGCGGCTCCCCCTCGACCTGGCCCACCTGGTGGTGACCCACACCCACGAGAGTAACGTCCGCACCGAGACCGTCGAGGGGGCGCTCCTTTTCTATGCCGATTTCGCCGACACCGACGTCCACCTCTGTCGGCGGGGCCGCAAGCCCTTCGTGGCCCGCTGGCACCTGCCGGGCTGAGGGGGCGGGGTTGCGACCCCCCCGCCCATCTGTTAAGGGTGCAACCCGGGGGCGGCAATTTCCTGACGGGCGGAGGAGAGAGACGATGGAGTATGAGGACATCCTTTTCGAGGTCAGGGACGGGGCGGCCTGGGTGACCATCAACCGCCCCGAGAAGCTCAACGCCTTCCGCCAGAAGACGCTCTACGAGCTCATCGACGCCTTCGAGCGGGTGGACGCCGACCCGGCCGTCGGCGTGGCCGTCCTCCGGGGCGCGGGCGAGCGGGCCTTCAGCTCGGGCGGCGAGATCCAGGCCATGCGGGACCTGGAATTCGCCACGGGCCACGTGTGGAACAACCTCATGATCCGCATCGCCCACACCATACGCAACTGCGGCAAACCGGCGATCGCCGCCGTGCGGGGCTGGTGCATGGGCGGGGGCAACGAGCTCCAGCTCTTCTGCGACCTGTGCATGGCCACAGAGGATGCCATCTTCGGCCAGACGGGCGCGCGGGTGGGGGCCTGCCCGGTGATGGGGGCCACCCAGTACCTCCCCCACCTCATCGGCCAGCGGAAGGCGCGGGAGATGATCTTCCTCTGCGAGCGCTACACGGCCCGCGAGGCGCTGGAGATGGGGCTCATCAACAAGGTGGTCCCCAACGACAAGCTGGAGGAGGAGGTGGAGAAGTGGTGCCGGCGCATCCTGAGCCTCTGCCCCCTCACCCTGCGCTACACCAAGACCTCCCTCAACTTCGAGGGCGATCAGCTCTACGCCTCTTGGCTCCACGGGAGCGAGCTCCTGAACGTCATCTGGAACAGCGAGCAGTGCAAGGAGGGGATGAACGCCTTCCTCGAGAAGCGCGAGCCGGACTTCAGCCGCTTCCTCCGCTAGCGGGGCGGGAGGTGACGGCCCATGAAGAGTGAGAGGCACGGCCGCTTCCGCGACTGGGGCCCCACGTTGCTAAGGCTGACGCTGGGGGCGGTCTTCCTCGCTCACGGGGGACTCAAGCTCGCCGACTTCGGGGGGACGACCGCCATGGTGGCCCGCTACGGGATCCCCTTCCCCGCCCTGGGTAACGCCCTCTCCATGCTCGCCGAGCTGGGCGGCGGGATCCTTTTCCTCCTGGGACTCTGGATCCGGTGGGCGGCCATCCCGCTGACGGTCAGCCTCCTGGTGGTCCCCTCCGCCGTCCACTGGCCCTGGGGTTTGTTCATCCAGGAGGCGGGTTACGAGTACGTCCTGGCCCACCTCGTCGCCATCGCGGCCCTTTCTCTCATGGGCCCCGGGCGGCTGAGCCTGGAGGGGCGCCTCGGCCGGAGGAGATAGCTCCTCGCCGGCCGGACGCAGGGAGAGAACTGGCCATGCCCATCGGACCCACCCTGCGCAAGCTCCGCAAAGAGCGCTCCCTCGGCCTCCCGGAACTCGCCCGCCGCGCGGGCCTCGAGGCGGAGGAGCTCCGCCGCATCGAGGAGGGGCGTGGGGACCCTCCCCTCTCCCTCCTCGAGCGGCTGGCGGGGGCGCTCGGGGTGAGCCCCGCCGAGCTCTTCGGCCCGCCCGCGCCCGCCGTCCCTCTCCGGGAGGTCCGCCTCCTGGCGCGGCGGCCGGGGACCTTCCGGGAGGGGGAGTTCCTGGCCGTGCCCGTCGTCTCGGGGGAGGTGGCGGCCGGCAACGCCCGCATCGTGGACGAATCGGTGGAGGGGTGGGCGCTGCTCCCCCACGCGGAGCTTCGCCGCTCGGGCCGCAACCTGGTGGCGGTCCAGGTCCAGGGCAACAGCATGGAACCCGATATCCCCGACGGGGCCATCGTGGTGGTGGACCGCGACGAGCGCGCCCTCGCCCGGGAGGGCATCTACGCCCTGCGGGACCCCGAGGGGGGCTGCACGGTGAAGCGCGCGGAGTCGCTGGGGAGCCACCTGGCCGTCATCCCCTCCAACCGCAAGGAGCACGCAATCGAGTTCTGGCCCATCGAGCGGGGCAAGACGGCGGGGGACTACGTCGTGGGCCGGGTGGTGTGGATGGGGGTGAACCTCCTCGTGCAGGCACAGTTCGTCCGGGAGCAGAAGGCCCGCTACGAGCTCCAGGCCCGCGCCGAGGCCGCCCAGGAGAGGAAGCGAAGGCGGAAGAAGCTGGAGGAGGAGTTCTGAAGGCGGCCCCCTAGCCCAGGAAGATGCCGAAGACCCAGAGGCCGTACGCGAAAGACGCCAGGCCGAAGAGGACGAACAGGGGCGTCAGAGTCCGCCTGCCCCGCTCGCCGACGCCGAGGTCCACGCACGCCTTCCGGAGCCCATAGAGCCCGTGATAGATGGCCAGGGCGAGGGCGCCGATGTCGATGACCCGCAGCACCGGGTTCCTCACCAGGTCCTCGAACCGCAGGGGCCAGGCGATGAAGTAATGCAGGTAGAGGAAGTGGGCTCCGAGGAAGAGGATGAGGAGCACGCCCGCGAACCGGTGGGCGTGCCAGGCCCAGTATTCCCGCAGCCGCAAGGTGTCGCTCAAGCGCGCCGGGCGAGCCTCCGCCGTCATCCCCCCACCCCCTTGGCCGCCGCCAGAAAGACCGGGGCGCTCGCAACCATGGCCACCACCGCGGCGGCCACCGAGACCCAGAAGAGGACCTTCGTGTTCATCCGCCAGGGGCTGTCCACCAGGATGAGGCGCACCCCGTTGAGGGCGTGGAAGACGAAGATCCCCAGCAGGAGCAGGTCGCCCACGAGGAAAACCGGATGGGTGAAATAGGCCATCAGCCGGTTGAACTCTTCCTCCCCCGCCCGGGCGGTGCCCACAGCCCAGAGATGGACGAAGAGGTAGATGGCCAGCAGCCAGCCCGTCACCCGGTGGAGCTGCCAGGCCCACATCCCCAGCTCCCACTGGGCGGGACTGCCCGCGCTGCCGGTGAGCCGCTCCCAGAAAGTCCTGGGGGGCTGCGCCCGCTCGGGCGCGTGCCAGGTTTCGGGGGGAGGCGGCGGGGCCACCGCCCCGGGGTAGATGCGGGTCGGGCCCGTCCCCCGGAGGGCGGCGATGGCCATGGAGCGGATGGGGATCTCGTGCGGGCAGGTCTCCTCGCAGCGGAAGCAGCTCACACAATCCAGCACCTTGGCCTGGGCCGCCTCCAGCAGCCGGTCGATGGGGTCCCGCTCGTCGAAGCCCTCCCGAGCCATGCGGACGAAGATCATGGGGCCGGCGTAGCCCTCCACCTTCCCGAAGGCGGGGCAGACGCCCTGGCAGAGCATGCACTCGGCGCATTCCTCCATCACCTTGATGGGCTCGACCCCCGCCGGCTTCATGCGGACGGGCGTGGGCTCACTCATGGCCGCCGAGCTCCTCCGCGATGGGGCTCCGGAAGCCTCCCAGGCCCCAGAGCTTCTCGAGCTGCGGGCGGCTGTCGGTCACCAGGTCGCGGACCACGGGCAGTGCCGACATGGGCTCCACCGTTATCTCCTTTTCCTCCTCTTTCACCGAGCGCATGCAGAAGAGGCTGGGCTGGCCGTCCACCTCGACGCAACAGGTGCCGCACTGGCGGGTGCGGCACTCGTAGCGGAAGGCCAGGCTCCCGTCGCAGTGCTCGTAGATGTACTCGAGGGCATCCCCCACCACCATCCCCTCCTGGCGGGGGACCTCGAAGGTGTCGTACCGTGGCTCTCGGTCCCGGGTGGGGTCGAAACGGTAGACGCGCACGCGGAGCCTCTCGCTCATCTCACACCCTCGCCACCTTGCGGGGGTCCACCTCGGTGAGCTCGACGGGCTTCTTGCTCAGGTGGATCTTGCCGTCCTTCAGCTCCACCAGGGTGTGACACAGCCACCCCTCGTCGTTCTGCGCGGGGAAGTCCGTGCGGTAGTGGTTGCCCCGGCTCTCCTCCCGGAAGAGGGCAGAGCGCACCACCACCTCGGCCAGATGCAGCATCATGGGCACCTCGTTGGCCTCCACCCACTCGTAGTTGTACGGGCGGGTGTCGCTGGTGACCATGAGGTCCCGCGCCTCGTCCTGGAGCTGGAGGATGCCCTCCAGGCACCTCCTGAGGCCCTCCCCGCTGCGGGCCACGCAGCAGTGGTCCCACATGAGCTGCTGGAGGCGCCGCTTCAAGGGGCGGGGTCGCACCCCCCGGTTCTTGCAGCGGAGCCGCTCCAGGCGCTCCAGCTCCTCCTCCACCACCCCGGGGGCGGGCTCGGGAGAGGGGCGCTCGCGCGCGGCTTCTGTCGCCTTCTCCCCCGCGCGCTTGCCGTAGACCTGGATCTCGATGAGGCTGTTGCCCCCCAGCCGGTTCGCCCCGTGGATGTTCCCCGACACCTCCCCGCAGGCGAACAGCCCCGGCACCCCGGTGCAGCACCACTCGTCGATCTCGATCCCGCCGCACATGTAAAGGGCCGAGGGGGCCGCCTCGAAGGGCTCCTTGTAGGTGGCTCTCTTGATGCCGTAGAAATCCCGCAGCAGCCTCCAGCGGTGGCGCAGCTTGTGCGGCTGGTAGAGGCCCTTGGCGGGGTCGCAGCGGGTGGTGTCGACGTAAGCGCCCCCATGGGGCGAGCCCCGACCGGCCTGCACCTCGAGGTAGATCCCCCGGGCCGCTATGTCCCGGGTGGTGAACTCGAAGCGCTCCGGGTCGTAGCGCTCCATGAAACGCTCCCCCCGGGAGTTGTAGAAACGGACCTCGACGCCGTAGCTTCCCGCCTCGCCCAGGGTCATCCCCTCGATGAAGGAGGGATAGAGGTAGGTGAGGGGGATGAACTGGAGGAACTCCATGTCCACCAGCTTCACCCCCAGGGGCATGGCCAGGGCGAAGCCGTCCCCGGAGGCGTTGCGGGTGTTGGCCGTCCGCTTCCACAGGCGGCCCACGGCCCCCGTGGCCAAGACCACCGACTTGGCCAGCGCCACCCGGCAGGCCCCCGAGACCACGTCAAAGCCCATCGCCCCGCAGCAGGCGCCCTCGCGGTCGGCCAACAGGCGCGTCACCATGAGCTGGTCGCTGATCCCCACCGCCCGGCGGTGAGCCTCATCGCGGACGATGCGCATGAGCCGGTCGTTGCGGCCCACCTCCACCCCCCGGGGGACGGTGTAGCCGCCCAAGCGGCGCAAGTCGTAAGAGTTGGCGTCCGCCCGGTAGAAGGCCCCCCCGAAGCCCTCGAGGTCCAGGATGCGCTCCTTGGCCTCGCTCACCAGCACGCGCACGAGGGGCTGGTTGTTGAGGAAGTAGCCTCCCTTGACGGTGTCCATGAAGTGGAGGTCTTCGCTGTCCTCGGGGGAGAAGGAGGCCTGGTGGATGCCCCCCGAGACGGCGGTCGAGCCCCCCGGTAAGGGGCTCTTGGACCACAGCAGGGTGCGGGCCCCCCGGCCGCTGGCCTCGACCGCAGCCCTAAGGCCCGCGTTGCCGCCCCCGATGACCAGCACGTCGCAGGCCGTCACCTCGGCTTCGAGCGGCACACTAGCGCCCCTCTTTTCCGGCCACCCGAGGCGGCGCGGCCTCTCGGGCCACGCCGCGGGGCTTCAGCTCCAGGAACACCCGTCCGCTCCTCTGGGTGAGGACGAACCGGACGGGCTCGTAGCCCTCTTTTTCCACGACTACGGTGAAGCTATCCACCACGAGCTCCCTCTCGCGCTCGCTGAAGACCCTCCGCGGGATCAGCAGGGGTGTGGTGCCCAACCTGTGCTCGCCCAGCCGGACCACAGCGCCCGGGGGCTTCGTCACCACCTCCACGCCCGGCGGGAGGAACTCCTCCATGCAGCCCCCGAGGAGAAGCAGGCCCAGCGCCCACCCTGCCGACCGCCTCACCCCTGCTCTTCCTCCCCACAGCATCTCTTCCACGACCCCCAGCCCCTATACACCATCGCGCCCGTCCCGCCAATACCGGAGAGATAATTCCTAAATTACACCGCCTCGCCTCCCTAGGCGATCTCCCCCAGATGGCTAAAGAAAAAGGTCGGCTCCTCGCCCGGCCCCCCCGCCATCTGGCGCGCCCTAGCTCGAAAGCCCCGCGGGCCATCCCTCACGGGAGCGTGCAGCGGAGGATGTGGAGGCCGTGGTTTTTGTCCGTCAGGTAGATGAACCCGCGGGAGTCCACCAGCACGTCCTCGCTCTGGACCACCAGGGTCTCGGGCAAAGGGCCCCGGCGCTCGGCGGGGTCGGGAGGGAGGTACCAGGCCACTTCCCGCGGGTGATGGGGATTGCCGATGTCGTAGATCCGAAGGCCGGCGTTGAAATAGGTCAAATAGACCCGGTCCTCGCGGTCTTCCAGGTGGGGCTGCCCCTGGGGATGGTGCTGGTTGTGGGGCCCGAAGCGGCCGCCCCGCTCGGCGAAGCTCCGGTAGGGCGCACCCGGCGGCGGCTCCGGCACGGGTAGGAAGGAGAGGACGCGCGGCTTCTTCTCGTCGCGGATGTCCACGAGCGCGGCGTAGTTCATCGGCTCCTCCGCCCGCTCGCGGATGGCCTCGCTGTTGACCACCGCAAGGCCCAACTTCGGCTTGGGCACCACCGTGTGGGTCCCGATGGAGGTGCCGAGGGCGGGGCTGAAGGTGAGGCGGGAGACCAGGCGAGGGAGCGAGGGGTCGGAGATGTCCAGGACGATCATCCCCCCCTCCATGTAGCTAAGGTAGGCCCGCTGCCCCAGGGCGTAGGCCGGCCCGTGAAGGCCGACCCGCGGGAAGGAGGGGCTCCCTCCCCCGGCCTCCCACTGCTCGGGCAGCCACCAGCGTCCCACCTCGACGGGGCGCTCCGGGTCGGCGATGTCCACAATCCGGTAGATGTTCCCCCGAAAGCCCGGAGCGCCCCCGGCGCAGTGGACGTAGCGGCCGCCGTCGTAATGGTTGCGGTGGGTGCCCGAGGCGCCCGTCCGCCAGTGGCCGAGGCGACGGGGACGGGCGGGCTCCGCTACATCCCAGATGTAGATGCCCTCCTCATGGGGTCCCTCGGGGTCGCCCCCCCAGCCGGGCGGGATGCGCTCAAGCGAGGTGATCATCTTCCCGTCAGCCACCTGCACCTGGAGGGTCCAGGTGTTGGGGGGGCCGGGGAGGAACTCAAGAAGCTCGGGCCGCGCCGGGTCGGTGACCTCGACCACCGACCAGCCGGGCGTCCAGAAGTGGGCGAGGTAGAGATACCACCGCCCTTCCACCACCTGGAGGGCCATCTTGAAGGCGGGCCTGGCCTCGAGGTCGTGATAGGCAACGAGGTCTACGTTGTGGCTGTAGGCGGGTTTCACCGGAGGGGGTCTATTTGTGCCGGTTGCGGGCCGCGCG
>JBHIBR010000057.1:0-8510 GCA_046759145.1 Nitrospinota bacterium
TACGTTCGAACGCCGGAGTTCCCGTTCGCGCACTATTGCCTCCTGAGCCTGCTTGCGCTCGGTGATGTCTTCAATGGCGAGGAGGATCATCTCTGTACCTGTGGCCTCCGGACGGATTGGGCGGGCATCGAGCAGCACCGTCCTGCGCCCAATGGTGGGAAACTGGTCGTCAACCTCAAAGTCCCGGAACTCGTTTCCCTTGGGGATAACCTCCTCCAGCAGCGCCCGCAGCCTGGGAATGTCCCACTGGCGGTTCCCCAGCTCGTGGATGAACTCGCCCTCCGTCTCCTCTGGCGAGACCTGGAACATCCGGTAGAACGATGCATTCGCCGTCTTCACTCGTAGGTCCTCATCGAGGACCAAAAGCGGTTCCCGCACTGCCTCCACGATGCTCTCGGCGTAGACCCTCGCTTCCTGCGCAAACTCCTCCGCCCGACGCGCCTCCTCAGTGCGGGCGTTCACCAAACGCTCGACCCGCCGGGTGTGGCGCAAGGTTGAACCCAGATAGGTGGTCAGGACCAGGGTGAGCAGCAGGCCCGCCGCCAGCGCGGTCCATGGAATCCAGATATCGTGGCCGGCGAAGTAACCTGGCACCGGCCTGAACACGACCGTCCATTTGCGGTCAGCCACCGTCAGGCTCTTTGCCGAATGTTGCCCCTGACGGACGTTGTCATCGGTGAGAGGCTGAATGGCCTCCTTCCGATCCCGTGAAGGATGAAAGTGAAGAAAGCGGTTCCCGGCGTCCGCACTCTCGTCATAGACATAAAGATCGAGATGGCCCGGCCCCGGTCCACGCCTTGAGATCGATTCGACCATGTCGCCGATCCGATACACGCCCAGGACGAAGCCCTCCAGGTTTTCCCGACGCTGCTGGACCGCGTCGTGCGGAAGGCCCTTCCGGTAGACCGGCAGGAAGATCAGGAAACCGAATTGCTGGCCTGTTTCCTGAACGAGCCTGATCCGCGCCGTGGCCACCATCTGGCCTTCATCTCGCGCCTTGACCAGGGCGGCGCGGCGCGTCGGGTTTGAGCCCAGGTCAAATCCGAAAGCTTTCTCGTTCCCTTTGAGGGGCTCGACGAAGTAGACCGGGAAGTACTCCTCCCGGCGAGCAGCACGCTCCATGGTGCCCTTGGCGCTCCGCTGGGTGAACTGGAATGCGGGATACCCCTCCTTCCGCGCGGCTTCTTCGTAAGCAGCGCGCCGCCCACCCGTCACCCGGGGAATCCACTCCAGGGCCTGGATTTCCCCGTGGCCCTCCAGAATGGGTCGCACGAAGAGCCGGAACCCTTGCCGGTCCACCTCTCTAAAAGCGGCGTATAGCCCTCCGATGGAGCGGAGGAGGTCCAGGTTCATGTGTAGCCCGTGCTGCAGGGTCTTTGCCCGGCTGGCCGCCCGCTCCTCGAGTTGCTTTTCGGCCTGCTGCTGCACCCGTTGGTGCGCGACAAAAAAGCTTACCAACGAGAGGGCGACGCCCAGGGAGGCAGTAAGGATGAGGGGAAACGCTCGATGCCGCCGGCCCTCTCCCTTTCCTGAACCAGCGGAGTGCTTCAAGCCGGACATTGCCGAAAGCTCCTCCGTCCGCGAGCGCGTGCCAGGATGGGCCGATGGTCGCTAGGGGGGACTAGAGAGCGATGGCGTCGTCCAGGGCCGTTTCCAGAGAGTCCAGGTCCACAGGCTTCCCCAAATAGGCGGTCCTCTCGAGGGCGGAACGGTCCTGGCGGCGCAGAGCCTCCTCCGCCACCGCCGTCACCAGGATCACGGGCACCCCCCGGCCCCGCAGGCGGCGCAGGACCTCGAGGCCGTCGAGCCCGGGCATCTTGACGTCCAGAAGGATCGCGTGGGGGGGAAACGCCTCGGCCTTTTCCAGGGCCTCCGCCCCGTTAGCGGCCGTCACAACCTCATGGCCGAGCTCCCGGAGGAAGCGGACCAGAAAGGCGAGAGTCTCCGGCTCATCATCGACCACCAAGACTTTGGCCATAATCTCCTTCTCCTCTCCTGCCGCAGGCAAATGGGCGGGTTCTACTTCCCCTCCTCTCGCGGGTGTGCGTCCGTCACGTCAGCTTCCCAGGCGATTGAGGGTCTTCGCCAGGACGCTGATCTCCAGATAACCTAAGTCAATTGGTTTCGTGATATAATCGTCCGCCCCCAGGCGGATGGCCTCCTTCGCAATCTCTACATCGTGAGCGGCGGTGACCATGATGATCCCCAGTTGAGGGCGTAGAGCCTTAGCGCGCTGCAAGACCTCCAAACCGTCTAACCCGGGCATCCTGACGTCGAGCAGCATCAGATGGGGCGGGTCCTCCCGCACCCGCCGGAGGGCCTCCGCGCCGTCGTAGGCCACTGCTACTCCATAGCCCCTATGGGCCAGGAATTCCCGCAAGAACACGACCACACCAGGCTCGTCATCCACCACCAGGATCTTCGGCATGGGTATCCTCGCAGGGGCCCAGGGGAAACTCACCCGTGAAGGTGCTTCCCACACCTCCTCGGCTAGCCACATCGATGTCTTCCCCTGATTTGCGACGATGCCGCGGCAGATAGCTAAGCCCGGGCCCACGCCTTAATCTGGCTTGGTGCTGAAGAACGGCAGAATCAAACGAGAGGGAGGCGGATTTCCTCACTCCGACAGCATCTCCCGTTTGATGGGTGAGCGTCCAAAGCGGGCCATACCCCTCCGGTTTCTAGCCGTTGTGGCCCGGCGCTCCGGCAGGGATCCCGGAGAGTGCCAATGAAGAGAAGGTGTGAGCCTCCATCCTTTTGGCCTCGGGATGGGGGGACCGGCGAGCCCCCCGCCTCCCGTGAGGGGCTTCGGCGGTGAGCGTTCCGCACCGCATAGTGGGAGAGTGCATTTCCTATGCCAACGCGCTTTGTCTCTCCCGCAATACGTTATGGCCAAGGAGCCACAGGGGTTGGCTCGAATTTGGGAAGGACTAACTCGTTGGGCTCCGGAGCGAGACGCGGGTGGGAGGAAGCGGATTGTAGCGCTCCGTCAACACAGGCGCTCAATCTTGTGGACTTGAGTTTGCACTCCCGCCCCGTCTTCCATCTGCACTCCGCCCGCCCATCGCCCCCGTAGCGGCGCCTTAGCTGCGCTTCGATGAAGTGCTTATGCCATCAAGCCGGAATCGCGGCCACCGTGCAGGGGGATCCATCTTGAAACGGGCCCTCGTGGTGGACGACGAGAGAGGGGCTCACCACGTCTTGTCTGCGGTCTTGCGAAAGGTGGGCTCTGAGGTGACCACAGCCCTCAGTGGCGGCGAGGCTCTGAAGCAGCTACTGGGGTTCCCCTTCAGCGTCGTCCTCTTGGATGTGCGTATGCCCCGCCTCGACGGTATGGAGGTGCTGAGACGGATCGAGCAACAGCAGCCGGAGCTCCCCGTGATCATAAGGTCGGGACCCGGACGCCGCCGGGATCAGGCTTCCCCCGGCAGGGGGGGGCGGGATCGTAACACCTCCACTCTTTCCCGCCGGCGAGGAGATGCCTGATGGACGGGCTCTCCGGCTGTTCCGCGGAGCGCCCCTCCCTTCTGTTTCGGCGACCGGCCATCGACGTGGTTCCCAAGATCACAGATCGGGCCGTGCCCTATGGTGTTTTTGCCATAGCGCAAATTCTTGAGTTGACACGGGAAAGCAATCCCTCTTTCGAATCTGCCTCCTTTTTGCAATTTATCTCCGCGCATCCCGCGGATGCGGCTCTCTCCGGACCTCATGAGGGCGGCAATAAAAACCGCCGGTTAGAGCCCAAACCCGGCGGTCTGGTGCGGTGGACCAGCGGGCGAGATCCAGGAGTGAACATTGCCCGGGGCGACTGGCACGGCCCTTGCTCAATGGAACTTGCGAATTTCAGCTGTTGGAGCGGTAAGGCCCGCGACCCAAGGTGGCGAGACGATGGCCCCGCATCCGGAGACCCAGCGCAATTCTGAGTCCTCCGCGGTCGGGGAGGTGCGAGCGCTCATGGAGGGCCTCCTCGATTCCTACGAGGCCCGCTTGAGGACGGTGGAATCTTTGATGGCCCAGGCCATCGTAGCGCTCAAACGATTCCGCGAGGAACAAGACCGCGCGCTGGAAGGGCTCCGCGATTTCCTCGCGCAAAATGAGTCCCTTCGCAGGAAGGACTTCGACGCGATGATGGGGGCCATCCGCGTTCAGCGGCGGGACAAGGAGCGCCATGTGAGTCAGGTGGTAGCGGGCTTCTTGCTCCAGGGACAAGCGACGGTCGAGGAGCTGCGCACCATCCTCAGCGACGGGCGCTGCATGGGGGTCGAGGAGTGTAGGGCCCTCGTTGGAAAGATCCTCACGCAACATCAATCCTGCGAACGCAAGGCCGGGGAGGCGCTGCGCGACCTGCATCTTGAGCAGGAGGAGTTGGGGGCCGCTTTGAAGAAGCTCCTGGACCGAGGGAAGCCCCCCCGGGTCAGGGATTTGAAAGCCCTGGCCCGGGTCTTTCAGGTTCGCCAGTCGCTTCCCCGGACCGAGGTGGGGCGCATCCTGGATGAGCTGACTTCCGTGCGCGAGGCGGTGGCCGCCCGGTGGCGGCCCGTCCTGGACCCCGGCACGGAACTTGCCTCATCTACCGGGGGCAGGCCGGGCGGGGGCTGACCGCTGGCCCCCGGGTGGAGGCCCGCTTCACAGCGGAATCCATCGTGAAAGGAGGTGATATGAATGGCCGTTGAGAAGGCACTAGCCACGTCCACCCTGGCCGAGGTCATCGACAGGATCCTGGACAAGGGCATCGTCATCGATGCGTGGGTGATGGTCTCCCTGGTGGGCATCGACCTCCTGGGCATTGAGGCCCGGGTCGTGATCGCCGGCGTGGAGACCTTCCTCAAGTACGCGGAGGCTATTGGCCTGCTTCCCGAGCCCGAGGCCGCCTAAGGGAGGCGATGGGCGATCCTAGCTAGGATCCTCTAGCTGGATGGTGGGGGACATCCTTGAGCGCATAGAGGTGTAAGGTTTCCCTCCTCCCTCCTACCCCTCTATGGCGGATGTTTCGCACGGTGGAGCATGCCGCTCAAGCATGTGCCCCCTGTCCGGCGGAGAGACACGCCAAGCGGCCCCCCCCGGGGGGTGTCCGACCAAGGAGGCAAGAAATGGGGGTTGACTTTCAGTTCGTGGCAGACGAGGTGGTCAGGATGTACCACGACCGCAAGGCTTTCGTCGCGCGCGTGCACGATGAAGCTAGACAGGCTAGGGCGGAACGGAAGAGGTACGTGGCGGACTTGATCTCCGGCTTCAAGGGGGAATCGGCGGAAAGGGCGGCCTCGTGGAAGCAGGCGGCGGCCAAGATGAGCCGTAAGTAGAGCACCTGAGGAGGCGGGGTCTGGGTCCTGAGTCTGGGTCCTGAGGAGGCGGGGCTGGGCTGGGGGCGGGCGGAAAAACCAAAGAGATGGCCTCTCTACCCCTACCCCGCTCCTTAGGGCCCCGGCACCTTTCAGGGGGTCTACGGATAACCCCCTGGAGGAGAAAGACATGGTGGAAGTATCAGGGGCGGACGAATTGGCAGAGAGGCGGAGACGTGCCGGGATAACCTGGCCTCGGCCACAGAGACCAGCCGGGGGAGAGGGGGCGGTCGGGCGCGAAATCACGTGTGCCTTCTGCCGGGATGGCTATTTTCAGTACAAAGGGTTGACCTGTCCGGCCTGTTCCGGAAGGGAGACGGTGAGGGTTTCGGAGCCGGCCGTCCGGTGCATCAGCTGCCGGGGGTCGGGCAAGTACCGGCGCTTGCGCATGACGTGCTCGGCGTGCGGGGGCAAGGGGATGGTGACCGTCCCTGACGCATCGGAGAGGTGCCCGGCGTGCAACGGGAGAGGGAGGACCGGAGGGCCTCTGCCTTGCACCAACTGCGGGGGGACGGGGCTTGTGCGGAAGAGGACGGAGGTTCCCCCCTCGCTTGAAAAGGTAGGGTAATAGAAAGGTACCAGAGATGACCCCTATACCCCGCTCCTTGGGCCCCGGCACCTTCCGCCCGAGGCCGACGTCCGTGAGGGCTACGGAGTCCCCCGTCAGAGAGGAAGGAAGGCGCGAAGTCCGCTGTGCCTACTGCCGGGGGTCGGGCAAAGACCGGCACGGGCGCCTCTCGTGCACGGTGTGCAGGGGCACGGGCACGGTGACTGTCCCTGAGCCGGCGGAGGAGTGCCCGACGTGCAACGGGAGAGGGAGGGCCCCCGGAAAGTCTCCTCTGCCATGCGCCAAGTGCGGAGGGAGAGGGCTTGTGTGGAACCCCCCTCGTGAAGGGCTAGGGTGAGAGAGATGACCCCTTAATACCTCGCTCCTTAGGGCCCCCCGGCACCTTTGGCCCGAGGCCGGCATCTGAGGAGATTCACGGATAGCCCCGTGGGAGGAGGCGGGAGGAGGCAATGAGGTCTACGGATAACCCCATGGAAATGAAAGAGGAGGTCAGGCGCTCGTTCCCCTGTGCCTACTGCAAAGGGACCGGCTCGGATACCCGCATCTCTCGCCTTCCGGCGACCTGTCAGGTCTGTAGCGGAAGCGGGACGGTGAGCGTCGCGGAGCCGGCCGTCGCGTGTGTCTTCTGCCGCGGGACGGGCTTCAGCCGGCGCGACCGCGTTACGTGCGTGGTGTGCAGGGGCAAGGGCACGGTGACCGTCCCTGACCCGCCGGCCATGTGCCCGGAGTGCAAGGGGAGAGGGACCCCCCCCAGACAGTATATGCCATGCGTCAGGTGCAAAGGGACAGGCTATGTCAAAGGGACGGGGCCTGTCCTGGAGGGGATAGGGAGGGGGTTGGCCAGGAGACGCTGGGCCCAGCAGGTCATCGGTTTGCAGCCGGCCAAGAAGGAGAGGCCTGGACGCTGGGTCGAGCTGGGCGTGGGTTCACAGCCGGTCAGGGAGGGGAAGCCTAGACGCTGGGTCGAGGTCGGTCCGCGGAAGAACGTCCTCCTCGAGGAGAAAGACATCGTGGTGGAACCGGAGACGTCAGAACTGATGGAGAGGCGGAGACGTGCCGGGATAACCTGGGCTCCTCAGAGATCAGCCGTCGAGGAGAAAGACGTCGGGGCAGAAAGCGGCCCCGGGGCAGAAAGCGGCCCCGCTAAGGTATTGCCTCGAAGCGCGCCTCTGTGGGTCAGGAAGTCCAGGGAGAAGCCCCCCTGGTGGAAAAAGAGGGAGAGGACGGTTTGACGGTACGGCGGGCGTCCCGCCCGTCATGTCATGTAAGGCGAGATGGCCGACCCAGCGTGGAAACCCTGCTGGCGCCTGGATCGCCCTGAGGAAGAGAGGAGGCTCCAACGATGGTTACTGAGGTGAGCAGGGCCCTTAGGCCCGTCGAGGTTCCCGAGTTTGTCGAGACCCCCTTCATCCGAGACATTGTCGTGCGGGCGATGGCCTATGCCGAGGCGGGGTACCCCGTCCACTTCCGGGGCGCCGCGGGGACGGGAAAGACCACCCTCGCCTTCCATCTGGCCTCCCTCATCGGCCGGCCCATCGTGGTGATCCACGGGGACGAGGAGACCGTCACCTCGGACCTGGTGGGCGGGGTGCACGGGTACCGGAGGAGGAGGGTGAGGGACCAATTCATTCACTCGGTCCTCAAGGTCGAGGATGAGATGACCAAGAGCTGGGTGGATTACCGGCTGACGACGGCCTGCAAGCATGGCCACACGCTCATCTACGATGAATACACCCGCTCGCGCCCCGAGGCCAACAACGTCCTCCTGTCCATCCTGGAGGAGAAGATGCTGGGCCTGCCCTCCGCCCGGGGGGACGGGGAATCCTACCTGGAGGTGCACCCCGACTTCACGGCCATCTTCACCAGCAATCCCGAGGAGTACGCCGGCACCTTCAAAGGTTCGGACGCCCTTCGGGACCGGATGGTCACCCTGGACTTGACCCACTTTGACCAGGAGAGCGAGGTCGCGATCATCCAGGCCAAGTCCGGGCTCAACCGCGCTGATGCGGAGAAGATCGTCAACATCATCCGGGGTCTTCGGGAATCGGGGAAGTGCGAAGTCGCCCCCACGGTCCGGGGCGGCATCATCATCGCCAAGAGCCTGGCCGTGCGAGGCGGGGCAGTCCGGGCCGACGACCCCGTCTTCGTGGCGACCTGCGAGGATATCCTGACCTCAGAGACCAGCCGGAAGGGGGGGGAAGCCGAAGACGTCAGGGCGGCGATCAAAGGGTTCATCAAGAGGTACTGCTGATGGCGGGCGCTAGGGCCGCCGGAGATAAGGGAGAGGAGACGGCTGATGGCCTCTAGCCGCCTCGAGCTCTGCGAGAAGTTGTTCGGCAGAAGAGATTGGTTCAGTGAGAAGGTGTTCAAGACAAGAGACTCAAGAAGCGACACAAAGGCGAGATTGGTACCTGGTCGGGTCGGACTCACGCGCGTAGGACGGCCAGCTGGGCGCCTTGGGTTCAGGAAGGAACCCAACAGAAGAAACCCAAAGGCGATGCCAGTGAGGGACTTGATGGCCACAAGATACCCAGCGGCGGCGAAGCAAACGATAGCCTTGCTGGGGAGTCTTCGGCCCGGAATGGGCCGCCTCGGACGGCCAG
>JBHIBR010000058.1:0-8364 GCA_046759145.1 Nitrospinota bacterium
GCGGGCGATCACCTTCCCCGGCGCCGGGGAGGAGGCCTTCTCGGCAGGGGCGGACATCGGCCGCTTCGCCGAGGAGCGGCGCGACTCTGCCTCGGCGCGTCGCTACGCCGAGCGCTTCGAGGCGGGCGTGGAGGTGGTGGACTCTTGCTCCAAGCCCACCCTCTCCCTCATCAAGGGTTTCTGCGTGGGCGGAGGGTGCGAGCTGGCTTCAGCCACCGACATCCGCGTGGCGGCCGAGAACGCCCGCTTCGGCGTCCCTGTGGCCCGCCTGGGCCTGGTGGCGGGCTACGGGGAGCTGCGCCGCTTTGTGAACCTCATCGGGCCGGGCCGCACGCTCGACATGATGCTCAGCGCCCGCCTCTTCGACGCCCGCGAGGCGTTCCAGATGGGCTTCGTGAGCGCCCTCCATCCCCTGGGGCGGGTGGACGAGGAGGGCCGGAGGCTCGCAGCCCGCATCGCCGAGCTCGCCCCCCTCGTCCACGCCTGGCACAAGCGCTTCGTGCGCACCCTCCTCAAGGACCCGGGCCTCGAGCGCCTCAGCGAGGGAGAGCTCGCCCTCCAGTACGCCTGCTTCGACACCGAGGACTTCCGGGAGGGTACCCGGGCTTTTTTGGAGAAGCGCAAACCCCGCTTCCGGGGTCGCTGAGGGAAGCCGTGGCGCTCCCCCTCGAAGACATCCGCGTGCTCGAGCTCAGCCAGATCATGGCGGGCCCTTTCTGCGGCATGGTGCTGGCGGACCTGGGGGCAGACGTGATCAAGGTGGAGAAAACCGAAGGGGGAGACGACGCCCGAGGCATGGGCCCTCCCTTCGCGGGCGGGGAGGGGATGGGCTTCTTTGGGATGAACCGCAACAAGCGGAGCCTCGCCCTCGACCTCAAGAGCCCCCGGGGGAAGGAGGTATTTCTCCGCCTCGCCGCCGGGGCGGATGTGGTGACCGAAAACTTCCGGCCCGGCACCCTGGAGCGGCTCGGCCTCGGCTACGACGTCCTGCGGGAAGCCAACCCGGGGGTCATCCTGGCGAGCATCTCGGGTTTCGGCCACACGGGGCCCTACCGCGACCGGGGGGGCTTCGACCTCATCGCCCAGGGGATGAGCGGTGTAATGAGCATCACGGGCCACCCCGACTCTCCGCCCGCCAAATCGGGCGTCCCCCTCTCAGACCTCAACGCGGGCCTCTTCCTGGCCATCGGCATCCTCTCCGCCCTTCACCACCGGGCCCGCACGGGCGAAGGCCAGCGGGTGGAGACCTCGCTCCTGGAGGGGGCCATCGCCTACACTGTGTGGGACGCGGCGAGCTTCTTCGGGACGGGGGAGGTGCCCGGTCCGGTGGGGAGCGCCCATCGGGTGACCGCCCCCTACCAGGCCTTCCGGGCCAAGGACGGCTACTTCACCCTGGGGAGCGCCAACGAGCGCAACTGGCAGCGCCTCTGCGAGGCCCTCGGGCGGCCCGAGCTCGCCCGCGACCCCCGCTTCGCCACCAACGCCGACCGAAAGGCCCACGAGAAGGAGCTGGAAGCACTCCTGGCCGCGATATTCAAGGAGCGCACCGTCCCCGAGTGGCTCGAACTCCTAGAAAATTCGGGCGTCCCCTGCGGGCCGCTCTACAATATGGAGCAGGTCTTCGCCGACCCCCACGTGCGCGCCCGCGAGATGGTGGTGGAGCTCGCCCACCCCCGCGCGGGCCGGGTGAAGCACATCGGGGTGCCGGTCAAGCTCTCGGTCACGCCGGGTCGCCTGATGCGGCCGGCGCCGCTCCTGGGGGAGCACAGCCCCGAGGTGCTCCGCGAGGCGGGCTTCAGCGCGGAGGAGGTCGCGGCACTCCAGGCCGAGGGTGTGGTGCGCGTCGTCCATCCCTCGCCGGGAGCGGGCCCATCCCTCTGAACGCCCGCCCACGAGGGAACCTCATGGCCTCTCCGGATCTCTCGCACGAGGGAGGAGCCCTCTACGGGGACCCCAAGCAGCAGGCTGCTTGGGGAACCCTCTATGTCGTCGCCACCCCCATCGGGAACCTGGAGGACATCACCCTGCGCGCCCTCCGGGTGCTCCGGGAGGTCGACCTCGTCGCCGCCGAGGACACCCGCCACACCGGGCGCCTGCTCGCCCACTACGGGATACGGAAGCCCCTGGTGAGCTACTATGAGTGGAACGAGCGCCAGAGGGCGCGCCAGTTGCTCTCGCGCATCCGGGCGGGGGAGAAGGTGGCGCTCGTGTGCGACGCAGGTACCCCGGGCCTCTCCGACCCCGCCTTCCGCCTGGTGGGGGCCTGCGCCGCGGGGGGCCTACCCGTGCGCCCCATCCCGGGGGCGGCCGCTGTGACCGCCGCGCTCTCGGCGGCGGGGCTGCCCACGGACCGATTCCGCTTCGAGGGTTTCTTGCCGCCCAAGGGAGGAAAGCGGAGCAAGCGGCTCGCGGCCCTGCTCGAGGAGAGGTGCACAGTGGTCCTCTACGAGTCCCCCCACCGGCTCGGGCGCCTGCTGGAGGAGGTGGCCGCCCTCGCCCCGGAGCGGAGGGTGGTGGTGGCCCGGGAGCTCACGAAGCTCCACGAGGAGTTCCTCCGGGGCCGGGCGGGGGAGCTGGCCGGGCGGCTCTCGGGCCAGCGGGTGAGAGGGGAGTGCGTGGTGCTCATCGAGGGGCGCGGGCGCGAGCGCCGGCGAGCGGGGGAGCCCAACGCGCCCGCGCGTCGGGGACCCCGAGCGGTGCTCGACAGGGAGGGTCCCGGAGAATAGGATCGGTCGCAACGCTGTTTTCTTAATTGGGGGCGGATGACCGGCCGACCGACCAGCCCGAAGGAAAAGGATGAGACGATGAAAGGCTTGGCGACAATCCTAACCTTTGCCCTCTCCTTCCTGGCGCCTCCCGCATGGGGCCAGACCGAGGAGCCCAAGGCGCCCTCCCCCGACCAAGTGGTCGTGGCCCGGGTGGACGGGAGGCCCCTCACCCTCGCCCAGTTCAACCGCCTCATTGACCGCTTCCCGCCCCAACTGCGGCTCCGGGCGCGGCTCCAGAAGGAGGCGGTCCTCAAAAACCTGGTGAACCGCGAGCTCCTCTACCGCCTCGCCCTCAAGGAGAACCTGGAGAAAAGCGATGAGGTGCAGCGCCGCCTCGCCGAGATCAAGCGCGGCCTCCTCATCCAGGAGGCCTACCGCGCGCGGGTGATCACGCCCTCGGAGGTCGCCACCCCCGAGGCGCAGGCGCATTATGAAAAGAATAAAGCAAAATACCGCACGCCCGAGCGGGTCACCGCGAGCCACATCATGGTGAAGACCGAGGCCGAGGCCACGGCCCTGCTCAAGGAGATCACGGCCGGCAAGGAGTTCGACGCCCTGGCCCGGGAGAAATCCCAGGCCCCGGAGCGCCTGCAGGGCGGCTCGCTCGGCACCTTCGCCCGTGGGCACCACCTCAGGACCGGCCTCCCCAAAGAGATCGAGGACACCGCCTTCGAGCTCAAGGACGGTGAGGTGTCGAAGGTGGTGCGCAGCGCCTACGGTTGGCACGTCGTCAAGACCTTCAAGCACGAGGCCCCCCAGCAGCGCCCCTTCGACGAGGTGCGCGAGGCCATCATCAGCCAACTCAGGGAGTCCAAACGAGGGAAGCTCCTCGGGGAACTGCTCGAGAAGCTGCGCGCGAAGGCCAAGATCGAACTCTTCCCGGACCGCGTCCCCTAGCCGGGTGCGGCCGCCGGTGCCCCGCGCGGGGCCATCCGCAGGCAGAGGGCTGCTACAGCGAGCATCAGCAGGATCACCCCCCCGAACGAGAGCTGGTAGCTCCCGGTCCAGTCGAAGAGCGACCCCGCCAGCCAGGGCCCCAGCACTCCCCCCAGGCCGTAGAACACCTCGAGGGTGCCCATGATGGTCCCCAGGTTCGCCCCCTGGAAGAAGTCGCCCACCGTGGCAGCGTAGCAGGTGCTCATGGCGCCGAAGCCCACACCGAAGACCAGGGCAAAGAGATAGGCATAGGGATGGGGCAGGACGGCGAGGCCCATCAGGAGGCTCACCCCGCCCGCCACGAAGAGGGACGCGAGCGCCGCGGCGCGCTGCCTACCCAGGAGGTCGGAGACGAGGCCGCCCAGCACGCTCCCCCCCGTGCGGATCACCCCCACCAGGCCGAACACGAAGGCGGCCAGCAGCTTCGGGAAGCCCGCGTCCACCAGGTAGGCCACCATGTGGACGAGGACCAAGTTGTTGCTCAGGCCGATGGCGAACACCAGGAACAGCAGGAACCAGAACCGGCGGTCTCGGCGGAGAGCGAGGAAGTTCCGCACCAAGCCCGCGGGCCGCTCCGCCGGCCGGGGGGCGGCTCCAGATGGCGCGGGCGAGGGGACGAGCCCGTCCCGCCCCAAGCCCAGGTCCTCCGGGCGGTCGCGCATGAAGAGGAGGTTGAGGGGCAGGATGAGGAGCGTCACCGCGAGCCCGTAGAGGAGGTAGGTCCGCCGCCAGCCGTAGGCCTCGATGAGCCTCTGCAACGTGGGCGCGAGCAGGAGGAGCCCCACGCCGATCCCCGCCAGGGCGATCCCCGTGGCCTGGCCCCGCCTTCTCTCGAACCAGCGGGGCATGATGGCCGAGTGATTGCCGAAGCCGCTGGCCGAGAGGCCTAGGGGCATGACCATACCCACAAAGAAGTAGACCCACGCCAGGTGGGCCGTGAAGCCCATGGCCAGGAGGCCCCCGCCCAGCACGGCCGAGGCCAGGGGGAACAGCCGCCGGGGGCCCACACGGTCGAGGGCGACGCCCATGAAGGGAGACGCGAGGGCGTAGGTGAACATCCCCAGGGAGTAAGCGCCCGCCAGCAGGCCCCGGCTCCAGCCGTACTCCTCCAGCATGGCCACATAGAAGATGGAGAAGCTGAAGCGGCTCATGACGTGGAAGGCGAGGGTGAGGAAGGAGAGGGCGACGATGACCCAGCCGTAGTAGAAGCCCGCCCTCTTCCCGGTCGGCGAGGGGGACGACATCCCCTTCATCCGCCCGCCGAGGAGGGGCCGTCGGAAGAGGAGGGCACCAGGATCATCCCTCCCGGAAGGCCATACAGGTGTTGAAGTGGAGCCGAACGGTGTCCTCCTCCCGGAAGGCGTAGCCACCCCCGAGGGTGCCTGCGATGGGGATGCCCCGCCGGGCGCACTCGCCGACCACGAAGCGGTCGCGCCGCCGGAGCCCCTCCTCGGTGAGGCGAAGCGAGCCCAGCTGGTCTCCCTCGTAGGGGTCCACGCCCGCCTGGCAGATCACAAGCTCCGGCTTGTGCTCGTCCAGGATGCGGGGGACGTGGCGTTCGATGAGGGGGAGGTAGACATCGTCCCCCGCGAAATCCTCGAGGCCCACGTCGAGGTCGCTTTGCCGCTTCACGGGGTAGAGGTTCTCCTGGTGGATGGAGAAGGTGAACACCGTCGGGTCGTCCCGGAAGATGAAGGCGGTCCCGTTCCCCTGATGGAGGTCGCAGTCGATGACGGCCGCCCGTCGGATGCGGCCTCGCTTCTGGAGGGCGCGGACCGCGACCGCCAAGTCGTTCAAGTAGCAGAAACCCTCGGCACGCTCGGGGAAACAGTGGTGGAACCCCCCCGTGAGGTTCAGCGCCCGGCCCGCCTGGAGGGCCTTCTCCGCCGCCAGGACGGTCCCCCCCGTCGCCAGGAAGTAGGCCTCCACGATCTCCCGCGTGATAGGGAGCTCGCTCGTCCAGGTGCGGGCGGTGTGGCGGCAGCCCCGCAGGTCTTCGAGGTAGCGCGGCGTGTGGACCAGGAGCACCTCCTCGTCCGCCGCGGGGGAGGGCTCGACCACATCCTCGGGCGCCACGCCTCCCTCCCGGAGGAGCTTCTTGTAGGTCTCGCGGTACTTGCCCGTCTGGAGGACGTGCTCCCCCACGTCGGAGTAGTAGCGGGGCGAGAAGACGAAGATCGCCACCCCTTCTCCTCGGTGCGGGATTCCGCTCCAGGCCGTAGCGCCGGCGTCTTCGCCGGCCATCCTCCCCCGCCCGGGGGCGCCATGCCGCCGGACTTCGGCGAGCTCAGTCGAGCCGGACGGCGGCGCTACAACTCCCCGGCCGCTCAGATGACCCCTTCTTCCTCGAGCCTCTTGAGGTCTTCCGCGGTGTAGCCCAGCTTCCCGTAGACCTCCTGGTTGAAGCGCCCCTTGGGCTGGCCCGCCCACCGGATGCGGCCCGGGGTGCCCGGGAGGCGGGGGATGACGTTCTGCATCCTCACTGGCCCCAGCTCCTCGTCGGGCACAGCGGTGATGGTCTCCCGGAAGCGGAAGTGCGGGTCCTCGAAGATCTGGGCGACATCATAGATGGGGGCGAGCGCACCCTCGAACTCCGCGAAGTGGTCCACCGTCTCCTCCAGGGTGTGCTCCGCGATCCAGCCCCCGATGGCGGCGTCCAGCTCGTCGCCGTGCCGCAGGCGGCCCGCGTGGGTCTGCATCCGGGGGTCCTCGGCCAGGTCGGGGCGGCCCACCGCCGCCATGACGCGAGGGAAGATGGTGGGGGAACTGGCCGAGATGGCCACCCAGCGGCCGTCCTTGCAGCGGTAGGCGTTGCGGGGGGAGGAGAAGGGGGTGCGGTTGCCCGTGCGGCCCTGGATGACCCCGAGCTGGTCGTAGACGATGGGCTGCGCGCCCAATACGGTCATGATGGGCTCGTAGATGGCGATGTCCACCTCCTGCCCCTCGCCCCCCCGCAGGTCCCGGTGGTAGAGGGCGATGAGGACGGCGAAGGTGCCGCAAAGCGCGCTGATGCCGTCGGCGAGGGCGAAGGGGGGAAGGGTGGGGGGGCCGTCGGGCAAGCCCGTGATGTGGGCGAAGCCGCTCATGGACTCGGCAAGGGTGCCGAAGCCGGGCCGCCGCGCGTAGGGCCCCTTCTGGCCGAAGCCCGTGGTGCGCGCCACCACGAGGCGCGGGTTGAGCGCGTGGAGGGTCTCCCAGCTCAGGTCCCACCGATCCAGGGTCCCCGGGCGGAAGTTCTCCACCAGCACGTCGGCGTCCCGCAGGAGCTCTTTGAGGATGCCTTGGCCCCGGGGCTTGCTCAGGTTGAGGGTGATGTTCTTCTTGTTCCGGGAGACGAACTTCCACCAGAGGGACACCCCGTTCCTATGGCTGGCGAAGGTCCGCAGGGGGTCCCCCCGCGGGTGCTCCACTTTGATCACCTCCGCCCCGTAGTCGCCGAGGTAGGTGGCGATGAAGGGGCCGGCGACGAGGGTGGCGATGTCCACCACCTTGAGGCCGCCCAAGGGGAGCTCCCCGGCCCCTCGCCGATGCGTCTCTTCCACGCGCCCGCTCCCTGCAAGGACAACCGCCCGCCACGCCATCGGACAGCGCCGCCTCCGGCAGACGCGGCCGACGCCCGGGTTGAGCCAACCAAGGCCCGGCCCCGCAAGCGGCCACCCTACCAGAGGGGCGCCCCGCCGTTCAATAAACCCCCAAGGGGCTCACCGCCCCTTCGCGAGCACATCCTCGGCCACGCGCTCGAGCTGCTCCATCTCCTCCGCCGCGGGCCCCACGTGCTTGAGGATGAAGTGTCGAACGCCCGCCTCGACCCACTCCGCCAGGCGCCCCGCCACCCGCTCGGGCGGCCCCAGGGCGCAGACCCTCTCCACGAAGGGCCGGAAATCCATCCGGTAGCGCTGGCCCAGGTTCTCGGCCGCGGCCCGTGCGGCGGCGTCCCCGTCGGGGTGGAGGTAGGTGAAGAGGAGGAGGGAGGAGGTGAACCCGTCCAGGGAGCGGCCCTTCTCGGCTGCAAGCGCGCGGATCTTCTCCACGCTCTCCCGGAAGCGCCGGGGCGTCATGAGGTAGCTCACCCACCCGTCCCCCGCCCGGGCGGCGCGCCTGAGCGCCGCCTCGGAGCGCCCTCCCACCCAGATGGGCGGCCCTCCCGGCCGGGCGGAAGGGGGCCGGAGGGCGACCTCCCGGAAGCGGAAGAAACGGCCCTCGTGGGAGACGGGCTCTCCCGACCAGAGCTTCCGCAGGAGGCCGATGGCCTCGTCCGCCCGCGCCCCCCGCTCCCCCACGGGCACGCCGCAGGCCTCGAACTCCTTCTTGCCCTCGCCGCCCACCCCCACCCCGAAGATGAAGCGGCCACCCGTCAGGTAATCCAGCGAGCCCGCCATCTTGGCCACCACCACGGGGTGGCGCAGGGGCAGGAGGTAGACCGCAGTGCCGAGGGTGAGGCGCTGGGTGCGCCCTGCGAAGGCGGCGAGGGTGAGCAGGGGGTCCAGGTATTGGCTGTGGAAGGCGATGTGGTCGCCCACCCAGAGGGCGTCGTAGCCAAGCTCCTCCGCCCGCTCGGCAAACCGCAGCACCTCCTCCGGCGGGGCCGCCCGCTCGGGGTGGAGGCCGAAGTTCGCGGCGAACTGGACCCCTTCCATCGGTTCCCCCTCCTCCGAATCCT
>JBHIBR010000059.1:0-8250 GCA_046759145.1 Nitrospinota bacterium
ATCTCCTCGGCCGTCTCGACGCGGATGAGCTCAGCCCCCGCCGGGGGGGGCAGGGATGTGGGCCCGCTCACGAGCGTGACCTGAGCCCCTCGCGCCGCCGCCCGGGCGGCGAGGGCGTAGCCCATCCTGCCCGAGGAGCGGTTCGAGAGGAAGCGGATGGGATCCCACGCCTCCCGGGTGGGCCCCGCGGTGACCAGGAGGCGCAGGCCGGCCAGGTCTCCCGACCCCTTTCCTCTCTGCCGAAGGGCCTCCTCGATGGCTTCGAGGATGACGCCGGGAGCGGCGAGCCTCCCCACTCCCTCCTCCTCCTCCTCGCGGGACGCCATGGGCCCCTCCTCTGGGTCCACGATGCGGTGGCCCAACTCCCGAAGGCGCGCCAGGTTCGCCTGGACGAGAGGGCTGCGGTACATCCGCGGGTTCATGGCCGGGGCCACCACCACCGGGGCGGGAGCCGAGAGGAGTAGGGTGGTCAGGAAATCGTCCGCAATGCCGTGGGCGAACTTCCCGATCAGGTTGGCCGTGGCCGGCGCCACCACCACCAGGTCCGCCCGCCGGGTGAGGCTGATGTGGGGCATGTCGCCGGGATGGGCTCCCCCCTCGATGGGGAACATGCGGCTGATAACCTCCCGCCCGCTCAGCACCTGGAAGCTCAGGGGGCGGACGAACTCGGCCGCGTGCTCGGTCATCGTCACCTGCACCTGCGCCCCCGCCTCGGTCAGGAGGCGCAAGAGCTCCACCGCCTTGTAGGCCGCGACGCCGCCCGTCACCCCCAGCACGAGGAAGGCGTCCCGGAAGGGGCTGGGGCTCACGGGCTGCCCTCCTCTCCTGTCCGCCGCGCCAGGATGAGGCCCTTGAGCTCTTCGAGCGCCCGCTCGAGGTCGTCGTTCACGATCACGTGGTCGTACTCTCCCCGGTGGGTCATCTCCTCCTCAGCCTCCCTGAGGCGCCGCTCCACCACCTCCTCCGGTTCCCCCTGGCGCGAGCGGATGCGCCGTTCGAGCTCGGCGTGAGAGGGGGGGATGAGGAAGATGAGGGTCGCCTCCGGCTCCAGCTCCTTCACCCTCCGGGCGCCCTGGACGTCGAGGTCGAGCAGAATATCCGTCCCGGATTCCCTCTTCTCCTCCAGGGGCCTGCGGGGGGTGCCGTAGTAATCCCCGTACACCCGGGCCCACTCCAGCAACTCGCCGCGCCCGGTCCCCTCTTCGAACCCCTCTCGGGAGAGGAAGTGGTAGTGACGCCCATCCTCCTCGCCCGGCCGGGGGGGGCGGGTGGTGGCCGAGACCGAGTGCCACAGGCCCGGCAGCTCCCGGCAGGCGCGCCCGATGAGGGTGGACTTCCCGGTCCCCGAGGGGGCGCTGATCACCAAGAGGCGGCCGCGGCGAGGCATCATTCGGCGTTCTGCACCTGCTCGCGGACCTTCTCCAGCTCGCTCTTCACCTCCACCGCCTGCTGGGAGATGAGCTGGTCGCCCGCCTTGGCGCCCAGGGTGTTGACCTCCCGGTTCATCTCCTGGAGGAGGAAGTCGAGCTTGCGTCCGGCGGCCTCCCGACCTGCCAGGAGGGCGCGGAACTGGGCCAGGTGGCCCGAAAGGCGCGCGAGCTCCTCGGAGACGTCGCTCCGCTCAGCGTAGAAGAGGAGCTCCTGCTCGAGCCGCCCGGGCTCGATGGGGAGCCCCTGGCCGAGGCGCTCGAGCCGCTCCCGCAGTCGAGCCCCCGCCTCCGCCCGCGCCTGGGGGGCCCGGGTGCGGAGCTCCTCCACCAGCCGCTCCACGCGGCCGATGCGCGGGGACACATCGGCGTAGAGGGCCTCCCCCTCCCGCTCCCGCATGGCGGCCAGCGAGAGGAGCGCCCCCCCGAGCGCCCCGAGGAGCGGGCCCCGCACCTCCTCGGGGGAGGGGGAGAGATCGGCCGCCCTGAGGGCGTCCCGGAAGTGGGCGAGTAGGGAGAGGTCCACCTGCCCGGGGAGGCCCAGGGCCTCCTGGAGCGCCCGGAGGCTCCCCACGAGGGCGGCCCCCCGCTGGGGGTCGAAGGAGTAGTTCCCCTCCCCCTCCTCCTCTCCCTCGCCCGGCTCCCGGCTCACGAACACCTCGAAACGGCCGCGAGCGAAACGCTCCCGGAGCTTTCGCCGGATCTCCGCCTCCAGGGGCGCCACCCAGCGGGGGCCGCGGAGGGCTACCTCGAAGAAGCGGTGGTTCACCGAGCGCACCTCGACGGTGAGGGTGTGCCCCTCCCCGCTCGCCCGCCCCATCCCGTAGCCGGTCATGCTCTTGAGCACAGAGGCCCTCCCGGGGGCGCCCCTGCCCCCTTTGACAGCGCCGCCCCGCCTAGGCTATCCTCGCCCCTGAGCTTCCCGTCGCGCGCCGGGAAGTCACCCAGGACGATGGATGCATTCATCCTCAAGGCCATTGTAGCCGAGCTCGGGCGGACCCTAAAAGGCGCTCGGGTTGCCAAGGTAAGCCAGCCGAGGAGGGAGGTCCTCATCCTCGAGTTCTCCCTCCCGGAGGGGGAGAAGTCCCGTCTCCTTCTGAGCGCCGAAAGCGAGCATCCCCGCCTCCACCTCACCGCCCGCGAGTACCCCAGCCCTCCCCAGCCTCCCTCTTTCTGCATGTCGATGCGCAAACACCTCGAGGGGGCCCGCTTCACGGGGGCGGCCATCCGCGGCCTGGAGCGGGTGGTGCAGCTCTCCTTCGACCGGCGCGACCACGTGGGACGGGTGGTACGCCACGCCCTCATGGTGGAGGTGATGGGCCGCCACAGCAACCTCATCCTGCTGGATGGGCGGACTGGCCTCATCCTAGACAGCATCAAGCTCATCGGCAAGAGCCTGAGCCGCGAGCGGCAGATCCTGCGCAACCTCCCCTACAGGCTGCCACCCGCGCAGCAGAAGGAAGACCCCCTCCTCATCGAGCGGGAGGCCTTCGAGGCCCTGGCGGGCTTGGGGGGGCGGACACCCCCCTCTCCCGACCGCGTGGCCGCTCGCCTGGTGAAGGGCCTCGGCGGGCTGAGCCCGGCGCTGGCGGAGGAAGTGGTGGCGCGCGTGCCCGGGGAGAGACGCTGGGAGGGGCTCTGGGAGGCCTTCCGGGAGGTCATGGACCTTTTCCGGGAGGGGCGTTTTGAGCCCACCCTCCTCCTCGACCCCATGGGTCAGCTCCCCGAGGACATCTCGGCCATCGCGCCCCGGCGGCTGCCCCCGAGCCGCCAGCGTCGGACGGCCACCATGAACGAGGCCGCGGACCTCTTCTACGGGGACACCCAGCTCCGCCAGGGGCTCGTGGCCGAGCGGCGCCGCCTCCAGAACGTCCTCTCCCAGGCCATCGCCCGCAAGCGGAAGGTGCTCCGCCTCCTCGAGCGCGACCTCCGGGCGGGGGAGAGGGCGGGGGAGTGCAAACTCAAGGCGGACCTGCTGCTGGCCAACCTGGACCGCGTGGAGGTTTCCGCCAAGGAGGTCACCCTGCTCTGGGATGCCGGGGAGGTCACCATAGCCCTGGACCCGACCCTCAACCCCGCCGAGAACGCGCAGCGCTACTACCGCCGCTACAAGAAGCTCAAGCGGCTCCGCACCGTGGGCGAGCGGCGGCAGGAGAGCGTCTCGGAGGAGGTGGGCTTCCTGGAGGGCCTCGAGTACGACCTCTCCCAGGCGGCCGGGCCCGAGGATTTTGGCGAGGTGCGGCGTCTGCTCGAGGAGGAGGGCTTCCTCAAGGAGAGGAAGGAGGACGCCAAGGGGGCGGGGGCGCTCCCCGGGAGAGGCGACGGCGGCCGCCCGGGGCCCCTTGGGGCTCCCCGCCCCGCCCGGCCCTACCGACGGTTTGTGACGGAGGAGGGATGGGAGCTCTTGGTGGGGAAGAACAGCCGGGGGAACGACCTCCTGGCCCGCGAGAGCGCGGGCCGGGGCCTCTTGTGGTTCCACGCCCAGGACCTGCCGGGCGCGCACGTGGTCTTGAAACCCCCGGATGGACGGGGGGAGCCCCCCGAGGAGATGCTCCGCCGGGCCGCCGTGCTGGCCGCCTACTTCAGCAAGGGCCGCGGGGGCACCAAAGTGCCCGTGGACTACCTCCCCCTCAAGGATCTCCGCAGACCCAAGGGCGCGAGGCCGGGCCGGGTCACCTACACAGGGCAGAAAACCCTCCTCGTCCGCCCGGAGGAGGTGGAAGAGGTACTCCGGGGCCTCTCAGAGAGGGAGTGAGGCTCGTAGGGACGACCCGGCGGGTCGCCCCTATCCTAATTTGGGCCGAGCGGCGGGGTTCCTAGCCCACCTTCACCTTGACCTCGCCGTTCTCCACCTTGCACTCGTATTTCGCCACCCCAATGGAGGGGTTGCCGGTGTGCTTCCCCGTTGTCACGTCATACTGCCAGCCGTGCCAGGGGCAGGTGACGATCTTCCCCTCCAGCTCCCCCTCGCCCAGGGGGCCCTGGCGGTGGAGGCAGGTGTTGTCGATGGCATAGAAGGTCCCCTCGACATTGAAGAGGGCCACCCTGGTCCCTCCCACCTCGACCACCCGTCCCTCGCCGGCCTCGACCTCCTCCGCCTTGCAGACGACCACAAAATTCGCCATTCCTCTTTCCCCTTCTCCGGAGTTTCGAGCGGGTCAGGGTTCTCCCCTGACCTCCGAGATGTGCGCCCCTAACCTCATCGGCGGGCCGCCCTTGGCCGCGCCGGGCTCCCGCCTCGTTCGGGTCGGCGGGATGGGGCCTCTTGGCCCCTATCTTAGCAGCTCGCCCCCCCGTGCGCGGAGGGAATACTCGGGGCGAGGTCTGCGCCTTTTTGTCCACCGTTGCGGAGCTCGTGGCCCCCGGCGAGCGCATAAAGGGTTCCCAGGATTGGGGGGATTTTTGTTGAAAAAATACATTTATTCCTTTACAAGGGGCCAATATCAGCCCAGGCCAGCCGACGGGTGCGGATACCCATGTGCGGGTCCGGAGAGTGGTCTGCATAGACCCTACCGGGGTCTACGGAATTTGATCGCGAAACGCTATGCGAAAAAGGCCGCTCTCCGCAAGCGCCTCATCAAGTGGGGAGGCATCCCTTTTCGAGGAAGGAGGCGAACCATGTACGCGAGCGTGCGGCGGTACAAGGTGGATCCTGGTTCGGTCGGTGAGCTGGCGCGGCGGGTCAACGAGGGCTTCGTGCCCATCGTCGGCGGAGTGCGGGGATTCGTAGCGTATTACGTGGTGAGCGCGGGGGACGGGGTGGTGCTCTCGATCAACATCTTTGAGGACCAAGCCGGGGCGGATGAGTCGAACAGGAGGGCCGCTAACTGGGTCAAGCAGAATATCGCATCGCTTCTCCCCACTCCGCCTCAGATCGCCGCGGGTGAGGTGATCGTGCACAAAGCGAGGTAGATGGGATCGGGAGGTCGGTTGCGCGCGTTCTGCGGGCATGGCGCGTGCGTGCGGAAATTCGGGTGGGGACCAAGGGAGGTGGAAGATGGCGAAGGTAATCCGATGCAGGGACGTTGGAGCAGATTGTGATTTTGAGGCGCGGGCGGAGACCGAGGAAGAGCTTTTCAAAATTGTCGCCGAGCACGCCAAGAATGTGCACGGGATGGAGGAGGTTCCGCCTGAGACGCTCGAGAAAGTGCGCGCGGCCGTGCGCGAGGAGTAGCGAGAGCGACTCCGCCTGGGGGTACGCCCTGCGGGACGGAGGGGGGGTTCCTCACGTTTCATATCCCTCAGCCGAACTGGCAGAGCACCTCGTTGGCCAGGAGGCGGCCCCGGGGTGTGAGGCGGAGATAGCCTCTCTCTTCCACCACCAGCCCCGCCTCCTCCAGGCGGGCGAGCTCTTCCCCAAAGGTTTTCCGTACATCGAGCCCTGTCTTCCGCTCGGCTTCCTCCAGCGCCACGCCCTCGGCGAGGCGCAATCCCAGCATGAGGGTCTCCCCGAGGGCCTTCCGGCCCTCCACCCTCTCTTCGCCCGCCACGGCGTGGCCCCGTGCGCGCACGCGGCGCAGGTAGTCCTCCGGCCGCATGGCGTTCCAGAAGCGCCGGCCCCCGAGTAAGGAGTGGGCCCCGGCGCCGAGCCCCAGGTACTCGCCCCGCCGCCAGTAGTTCAGGTTGTGGCGGCAACGGTAGCCGGGGCGAGCGAAGTTCGAGATCTCGTAGTACTCAAAGCCCGCCTCAGCGAGCAGCCTGTCCCGGAGCTCGTACATGGCGAGGGATGTCTCCTCGTCGGGCAGGGCGGGGAGCTCCCCCCGCCGGGCCCTCCGGGTGAAGTCGGTCCCCGGCTCGAGGGTGAGCTCGTAGGCCGAGAGGTGCTCCGTCCCGAGGGCGAGGGCCCCTTCCAGGTCCCGGGCGAACTCCTCGGCACTCTGCCCCGGCAGGGCGAACATGAGGTCCACGCTTAGGTTCTCGAAGCCCGCCCCGCGCGCCGCCCGCACCGCCAGGCGGGCCTCCTCGGCCGTGTGGATGCGCTCGAGGAGCGCGAGGCGTCCGTCGTCGAGCGACTGCACCCCGAGGCTCAGCCGGTTTACGCCCGCCGCGCGGAAACCGTCGAAGTGGGCGCGGTCCACCGTGCCCGGATTCGCCTCGAGGGTGACCTCCGCCTCGGGCTCGAGGGCGAAGTTCTCCCGCGCGAGCTGAATCAGCCGGCCGATGAGGCGGGGCGGCATGAGGGAGGGCGTCCCTCCGCCGAAGAAGATGGTGGCCAGGCGCCTCCCCCGAAGGGAGAGGGAGGAAACTCGCCCCTCGAGCTCCCGCAGGAGCCCCTCCGCGTAGTCCTCCGCCCAGCTCCCCCCGGCCACCGGGCCGGAGCGATAGGGCCTGTTCTGCTGAGCCCCGGCAGACGAGGGGGGCTCAGAGGAAGGGGTTCCCCCGGGGTGCGCGGTCGCACCGGCCACGGCGCCCCGTGCCACCAGCCCCTCCAGGGCGTAGGAGTTGAAGTCGCAGTAGCCGCATTTCCGCTCGCAGAAGGGAATGTGTAGGTAGAGGGAGAGAGAGTTTGCTATCATAGGGGGCACGGGGGTTCGGCGCTTGGGGTCTTGGCCCGCCGCCAACTCTCCGCAGAGTGAGGGGTCCCAATGAGACACCTCGTCAATGAGGGCATTGTAGCAAAGGAGCCAAGGCTATGGCGCGCCTCGCACTCTTTGTGGACGGCTCGGGGATGTTCTACGCCCAGCGGGACAACGGCTGGCACCTGGACTACAAGCGGGTGCTCGAGTATTTCGCCGACAACCGCGAGCTCTACGGCGCCTTCTACTTCACCGCCACGCCCACCTCGGCGGACCCCGAGCGGATGGAGAAGTACCGCCGCTTCCGCCGGGCCCTCATCGGCATCGGCTACTCCGTGATCGACAAGGAGGTCAAGACCGTCCGGGACCGGGAGACCGGGCAGCTCCGCCTGAAGGGGAATCTGGACATCGAGCTCGCCTTCCGCCTGCTCACGACGGCCGACGGGTGGGATGAACTGATCCTGATGGGGGGCGACAGCGACTTCGTGCCCATCTTGGAGCACCTGCGGAACGTGGGCAAGAGCGTGGTCATCGTGGGCAGGCGCGAGTCCACCGCCCTGGAAGTCATCAACGTCGCCAATCGTTTCATCAACCTCAACGAGATCCGCAGTCGCGTGGAGAAGATCCGCCCCCGGGCCGCCGAGCCCCGGGCAGAGGGGGACTATCCGCCCGCCGACCCGCCGAGATCTGACCCCGAGGGTAGCTGAGGCAACCCTGCATCCCGGCCGGCCTTGTCAAAATGTCGCGGTGGGGTGATCCGCCCCGACATCGGTTCTCCCCGGGCCCCTCCGGCAGGTCGTCTGCCCGCCCTCCTGATATAGGAAACATATTTATTTTCAACTAAATACATATTTCTCCCCCCTCTTTTTACGTCTTGGCACGGAACTCGCTTCCTCCTTTGGATGCTGGGCCAATGTGCAATGTTTTCCCCGTGCGAGGGAGTGGAAATGCGGGGGAGGGTTTCGGCGTTAACAAATATAGGGACGGCGTTGCCCGGGGAGGGAGGCTGGCTCTCCCAGGCCCCCTCAGGGGGGGAGAAGGAGCGCGCAAGCTGTGTTGGTGGAGTTGCTCGGGATCTTCATCTTCCTGATCCTCTACGTCCTTCTCTTCGCCCTCGAACCCTGGTCCTGCGACCTCCCCGCCAGGGGTCGGAAGGAAGCCTGGTTCGATTTCTCAAGGGGCGGGGGCTCCTAGGGCGCTCCTTCGGGCGAGAGCGCAAGCGCAATCATTCGGTTGAGATAGCTTTTCCACCTCCCAAGGGGGGAACGGGCGTGGGCTTGCCCTGCCCTCCCCCCTCCCCCCCCCTA
>JBHIBR010000060.1:0-8249 GCA_046759145.1 Nitrospinota bacterium
GCCTCCACGATGCGGCGGGCGATGGCGAGGCCCAGGCCCGACCCCGGGAAGCCAGGATGGAGGGGAGGCCGCGGCGCGTGGAATTTGTCGAAGATGCGGGGGAGGTCTTCTGCCGGGATGCCGAGGCCGGTGTCCTCCACGGTGAAGCGAACGAACGGGCCATCTTCCCGGGCGGCGCTCACCCGCACCTGGCCTCCGGCCGGGGTGAACTTGATGGCATTGGCGAGGAGGTTGGACAAGACTACCTCAAGCTGCGTCCCGTCCGCCCGAACCCGCAATCCCTTCACCCCCTTCAGGTCCGCTTCGAGCCGCACACCGAAGCGCTCGGCGAGGGGCCTCACCCTCGCCAGGGCCTCCCCGACCGCCCCTCCCGCCTCCCAATCGGAGGGAGAAAAGGGAGGGGCTCCCATCTCGAGCTGGGTGAGGCGAAGCCAGTCGTTCACGAGCGTCAGCATGCGCTCGGAGTTTTGCCCGATCCCCTCCAGGAGTTCCCGCTGCCGTTCGTTCATGGGCCCCGGTAGACCCCGCACGAGGGCCTCCACCGCCTCCCGGACCGAGGCCACAGGGGTGCGCAGCTCGTGGGAGGCGGCCGAGAAGAACTCCTCCTTCGCTCGGTCGAGGGCTTCGACCTTCTCCGCCATGGCGTCGAAGGCGCGGCCCACCTCCCCAAGGTCGTCCTCCCCCCCGAGGCCGGTCCGCGCCGAGAGCCGCCCCTCGGCCATCTGGGCGGAGGCCCGCTTGAGGGACGCAAGCCCTCCGCTCACCCGCCGGATGAAGAGGCCCGCCACCCCCCCGCCCAGGAGGAGGGCAAAGAGGAGGAGGATGACGAAATAAACCACCGACCTCCCGGCCACGCCCTCCGCCCGGGCCACGAGGGCGCGGCTGCGCTCCTGCCCTGCCGCCTGGAGGCGGCGGATGATCCCCTCCATCTCGCCCACAAGACCGTCCAGGCGCGCCTCGAGCGCGCGCTCGGCCTTGGACGGCGGCCCCGAGCGCAGGAGGTCGAAGGCGCGGCGGTAGTCCCCCTGGAGGCCCGCAAGGCGCGCAAGAGGGCCGCGCTGCTCGGGCAGCTCGACCGCCCCCCGGAGGGAAGCCAGCAGCTCCTCCGCCCGCCCCCTCCGCTCCCGGTAGAGGCGCAAGAAGGGCTTCTCCTTCAAGATGAGGTGCTGGCGGGCGTTTGCGTGCTGGGAGAGGAGCGTGTCGCCCAATTCGGCGAGGGGGGCCAATTCCGCCGACTGGATGCGGTGGAGCTGCCGGGCGAGCTGGTCGAGCTCGTAGAGCTTCCAAGCGGCGTAGGAGCTCGCGAGCGACATAAATAAGAGGAGGAGACCGTAGCCGGCCAGGAGCTGCCCAGCGATGCCCCGGGGCAGGAGGCGCTTCACCGAAACTCTCCATCTGGCCCGGGGAGAGGCAGCGGGCGCGCGACGGCTCGGGCCCTCTCAGCGGCGCGAGAACCGCTTGAGTTTGTTGTAGAGCGTCTTCTCGCTGATGTCCAACAGCCGCGCGGCTCGCCGCCGGTTCCCCCCCGTATGGGCGAGAGTCGCCTCGATGAGGCGGCGCTCGGCCTCTTCGAGCCTTCCCAGAGGCACCTGGACCGTCCCGGCCCCTCCCGCCCCCTCGGTCCGGGGCGCCTCCCCCTCGCTGGACTCAGCTCCGGGGCCCCATTCCAGGTCTTCGCGCCGGATGCGCCTCCCCTCGCCCAGGACGAGGGCGCGGAGGAGGGCGCTCCGGAGCTGGCGGACGTTTCCCGGCCAGGGGTGCTCGAAGCAATAGGCCAGGGCCTCGGGATCGACCTCTGGGACTGCAACCTTAAGCTCGGCCGCGAGCTGGCGGCAGAAAAAATCCACCAGCTCCGGGATGTCCTCCCGCCGCTCGCGCAAGGGGGGGAGGGAGAGGGTGAAAGTGTTGAGGCGGTAGTAAAGGTCCTCCCGGAATCGGCCGCTCTTGAGGCTCTCGGCGAGGGGGGCGTTGGTGGCCGCGACCACGCGGAACTCCGCCCACAGGGGGGAGCTCCCTCCCACACGGGCGAAGCTTTTCGTCTCAAGCGCCCGCAGGAGCTTCGCCTGCATCTCCGGCGGCATTTCGGCCACCTCATCCAGGAAGAGCGTCCCGCCCGAGGCTTGCTCCGCCAGGCCCCGCCGCTGCGCGACCGCGCCCGTGAAGGCCCCCTTCTCGTGGCCAAACATCTCGCTCTCGAAGAGGGTGGCGGGGATGGCCGGGCAGCTCGCGGCCACGAAGGGCCCTTCCCGGCGCCGGCTCAGCCGGTGGAGGAGTGTGGCTGCCACCTCCTTGCCCGTCCCCGACTCACCCAGCAGGAGCACGGGCGCCTCCGAGGGGGCGACACGCCGGATCACCTCGCGGACCTGGACCACGGCGGGGGACACACCCACCAGGAGCCGGGCCGCCTCGTGCGCACCCTCAGCCCCTTCCCGGCCTGCCCCCCTCCGCGCCTCTACCTTTCCGAGGAGTTGACCCAGCCTCTCAGGCTCCACGGGCTTGGTGAGGTAGTCGCTAGCTCCCTCCCGGATGGCGAGCACGGCCGACTCGATGGAACCGTGGGCGGTGAGAATGACGACCTGCGCCTCGGGGTCTTCGCGGCGGATGCGCCGAAGGACCTGAAGCCCGTCCAGGCCGGGCATCTTGTAGTCGAGGAGGACCACGTCCGGGCGGGCCTCCCGGTAGAGGGAGAGGCCCTCCTCCCCTCCTGCCGCGGGTCGCACCCGGCAGCCCCGGGCCTCGAGGCGCATCTGGAAGCTCAGGCGGAAAGCAGGGTCGTCGTCCACGAGCAGGACGTCCAACGCCCCTCCCCCTCAGCGGGAAGCCCCACTGTTTAGCGCCTTTTTAGCTCGGCGGGGGCACTTCTTACAACCCCGGGCCGCCCGAGCTCTGCCGAAGTCCACCCACTCCCACACGCCCCTGCCCCCCTTGCCTGGCTCGCGTTTTGGGCCCATTCTACCCCCATCGAGGGGGAGGGGAGAGGATGTTGCAAACCTTTCCTCGGGGAAATTGCCCGAAGCGTCCCACTAGAGCGGCTCCCTTGGGGCTGCTCCTCTTCGTCCTCCTGTCTCTGCTCCCCGCAGGCTGCGCCTGGGTGCGGGAGACCTCCATCCGCGCCCAGGGGGGCGGGAAACTCCTCGCGGCGGCGGAGAAAGCCCTTCAGCAGGGGCGGCATGGTTCGGCCGAAGAATCTTTTCGCAAATTCCTCCTTCTCTACCCAAACCACTCCGAGGCGCCCAAGGCCAAACTCTGGCTGCGTGCCCTCGCGGAGATACGGGAGCTACGAAGCCTCCTGGAGGCGTCCGCCCGCCGCAGCCGGGAGGAAGAGACGCTGCTCCACCAGGTAGCAGCCCTGGCGGAGAGAGGCGCATACGAGGAGGCCCTCGCCCTCCTCCAGAAAAACCCGGCAGCAGGAGCGAAGGCGGGGGGTGGAGGGCAAGGAGAGACGGTCGAACGGAAGTTCCTCATTGGCTTGCTTCGCGACCACCTCCAGACGCGGGCGGAGCTCGCAAAGCTCCGGCGCGTGCGCGATGAGCTCAAGAGGCTCTATCTGCGTCTGGAGAAACTTCGCTCTCCTTCCCCCTAGGGAGCGCGCTCGCCCAGCCGCCAGATCTTCTCTCTTTTCGGAGCGAGCCGGGCGATCTTTCCCCTGATCCGTAAAAATTCCCGACCCGCTCCCCCAGACCCTCCGCAAAACTCACCGAAACTTCTCTAGTTTCATTGCTTTTCCCCCCGGCATGGAGCTTGCTCTCCCCAGCCCTGGCGGCTCCTGGTGGCGAGAGGGAGGGGCCAGGTCCACGCGCGGGGTAGTCCGCGCGGAGGGCGGCTCGCCCGAGTGGCGATGGTCCGTCCTCTGAGCGCGCCTCTCTGGGAGGAGGATGAGGATGCTTCAGGTTCGGAACCGACTGAAGGCCGCCGGCCTCGCGACGCTTGCGGCGAGCCTCCTGGGGTGCGCGAGCGTGGACTTCGTGAAGCGCGAGGTCCAGAGGGTGGAGGGCCGCATCGCCCGGGCAGAAGAGGGGCTGCGGGACACCCGCGCGGCCCTCGAGGAGCGGCTCGACCAGCAGAGCATGGGCGAACGTACCTTCCGACAGAGGATCAAGAGCCGGGTGACGGACCTCGAGGGGACCCTCAGAAAAGACCTCTCCGGCCTTCACGCAAAGCTCCAAGAGACACGCCGGCTCGTCCGCAAGAAGCGTAACGACCCAATCGTCGCCGGAAAGGTCTCTGCCCGCGAGTCCGTCTTCTTCGGCTTCGACAGCGCCGCCCTCGACCCGAGAGCCCGGGCCAGCCTGGAGGCTTTCCTCAACAAGCTCAGGGGCGGAGGACTCTACCTCGTGGAGGTAGCGGGGCACACGGACGACCGCGGCCCCTCGCGATATAACTACCGCCTGGGGCTCCTCCGGGCACAGGCAGTTGCCCGCTTCCTGGACGAGCGGGCTCGGGGCAAGGTCATCTCCTCCACGGTCACTTATGGAAAGGACAAGCCCCTCCTGCCGAACGCGAACCAGACCAACCGGAGCAAGAACCGGCGGGTGGAGGTCAGGGCCTACCGCATGAGGGCCTCCTCCACCGCACCTGTCCTGGCGGCTCCGGCCCCGGCTCCCGGCGCGATCCCTCCCGGTGCGCCGGCGAGCTAGCCTCTCCCCCACCGGCCCTGCCCCCTGAGCCTGGCGAGGCGCAATGCACCCCCCCTAGCGCCGGGCAGGGGGACAGGGCGGGTCGGGAGAGAGGGAGTTCCTCCACCGCGAGCGCCCCGGGCGCCCTGAGGAGGGCCACCTACACGGAGCCGGGGAGCATCGCTAGGAGTCGGTCGCGACGGCCCGAGCCCCGGCGGGGCGGGCCGCCTCCACCAGCTCCGCCGCCGTGTGCGCCTCCGCCTCGTTGAGCGTTTTCAAGCAGGCCTCCACTCCCTCGGGGTGGAGGGCGTGGGGGGCGAGTTTTCGGAACTTCTCCACGACCTCCGCGCCCTCCACAGGCCACTCGGCCTCCCCCTTGGCGCAGGCAACCTGATGGCGCAGCTCCCGACCGTCGCGGGTGCGCACCACCACCTCCGAGCCCGGGAAGAACTTGCCCCCGTGCTCGGGCAACGTCGTCATCCGCACCCGGGGGAGGAAGGCCTCTCGGGCCGGCTCCCGCACGCGGGCGTCGGTGAAGTCCCCAAGGGAGAGTCCGCCCTCCAGGAGGCGCACGCCGATGCAGTAGGGCATGCTGAACTTCCCCTCGAGGCCGGTGCGAGGACGGTCGTAGATGAGGATGCGCGGCCGGATGGCGTCCACCCGGCACTCCACCTCCTCCACCTCCTCCGCCGCGAGTGGGTGGCGCTCGAGGAGCTCTCCCAGGGCGTCGAGAGAGGCGTGGGTGCTCCGGCAGCAGGGGTAGAGCTTGATGGCGGCGCCCGGGGTGAGGACCTCGGCGGGGCCGTCCAGGGAGCGGGCGAGGGCCTCGGGGGAGGCGCCCTCCCCGTAGAGGCGGAAGAAACCCACCGGGCCATCCAGGGCGGCCGCCGAGGCGGTGAAGCCCCGCCCGGCCAGGTCCGCCGCGAGGACGGCACACCGCGCCGCGTGGCCCGCGTGGAAGGGCTTCGTCATGGTGCCGAAGTTCTGCCGCACGCCGCTGGCCATAGAGGCGGAGAGGCTGAGCGCCCGCGCCGTGGCGGGGATGGAGAGGCCCGCCAGGCGGGCGCAGGCGGCCGCCGCCGCGAGGGTGCCGAGGGTGGAGGTGGCGTGCCATCCTCGCTCGTAGTGGGCGGGGTTGAGGGCGCCTCCGAGCTTCCCCATCACCTGTGCGCCCACCACGTAGGCTTCGAGCAGCTCGCGTCCTCCGGCACCCCCGCTCTCCCCCAGGGCGAGGAGGGCGGGGAAGAGCACCGTACTGGGGTGGCCCACGACCGACATGGTGGTATCGTCGAAGTCCAGGAGGTGCCCCAGGAAGCCGTTGAGCAGGGCGGCCAGCTCGCGCGAGGTGCGGAGCTCGCTCCCCAGCACCCCCGCCCGGGGGGCGGCCCCCTGGTCGCGGACGTATCCCTCCATGAGGTCGCTCGCCCCCTCGAAGCGCGCCCCCAGGGCGCAGGCGGCATAGTCGAGGAGGTGGAGCTTGGCCCTCTCCACGAGGGCGGGCTCATCCCGCGGCCGCTCCCAGCCCTGCACGAAGTCCGCCACCGCCTGCGCCAATTCCATGGATCTCCCTCCGGACGAAGAGTCCACCCCCTGGGCGAGCGCTGAGAGGATGAACTACCCCTCAGAGGGGCACTTCCTTTGCGCTTCAGCCTGCAGGTGGCTAGGCCTTGCCCTTCCCACCCTTCTCCCGGAAGGGGTAGAGGGGGCGATAGATGGCCACTCCCCGCCCGCCCCGGAAGTAGAGGCGCTCGTCGATGATCTGGGCTGAGATCCCCACCGTGCGCGACCAGCCGAAGAGGACCGAGTAGTAGTCAGAGTCCTTGAGGCCGGACGCCCTGAGGATGGAGCCCGACACGGCGTCCACGTTGGCGTAAGGGTCGGCCACCCTCCCCGTGGCTTTCAGGATGGGGGGCGCCACCTCCCGCAGGGCCAGGCAGATCTGGACGTTCCTGTCGTCGGGGAAGTACCTCTGCCCCATCTCGTACTCCAGCGTGGCCCGGGCGTCCTCGGCGCGCAGCACCGCGTGGCCGAACCCGAAGACGAGCTTCCCCTCCCTGAGACACCGCTCCACGTAGGACTTCACGTACTCCTTGTCGGGGTTGCCTATCTCCTCGACGAAGTTCAGGGCGTCCTGGTTAGCGCGCCCGTGTCGCGGCCCGTAGAGGCCCGCCATGGCCGATGCCATGGAGACATAGATGTCTGCGAGACCCGACGCCACCGCCCTGCCGGTGAAGGTGCTCAGGTTCCCCCCGCCGTGGTCGTAGTGCAGGATGTGGAAGAGGCGCAGCACCCTCGGCAGCTCCGGGTGGGCGTCCGGCACGCCCAGCATGTGGGCGAAGTTCTCCGTGTAGCCCAGCTCCGGCTTCGGCGCGATGGGGTCCCCCCACCCTTCCCGGAAGCGGAAGACGGCTGCCACCACCTCGCTCACCCGGGCGATGAGGTTGAGGCCGTCCTCGCGGTAATCCCCCGTCTTGGTGAGCATCCCCATGTAGAGGAGGCCCGCGATGAACCACTCCATGGGGTGGGCCTCCCGGGGGAGGTGGCTGAGCAACTCCATCACCTTGGGCGGCACGCCCGAGCGACGGGCGAGCTCTTCCGAGAAGGCGCGGCGCTGCTCAGGCGTGGGGAGCTCCTTGTGGAGGAGGAGGTACATGATCTCCTCCGGTTCCCTGTCCACGAGCTCCGCGATGGGCCTCCCCACATAGGTCACGCCCTTCTCAGGGTCCACACGGCTGGTCCACACCGTCCCCACGGGGAATCCCCGCAGGCCGGTATCCAGGTGGCCTTCAGTTATCTCGAACAGGACCTTGGCCATGGCAGACTCCTCCGCAGTTCAGTGGGACCCTGGACCTCATCTGATCGGGGGGCCCGGGGGCTTCCCCACCCGCGACCTTGACCGGGGCGGGCACAGCAACTCCTCTCGCGCGCCGAACGCCTCCCGCCGAGGGTGTAGACCCCCGAGCGTCACCGCGCAGCCGCCCCCCACTACGAGCTCCGTACCCATTGCGTTCGGGAGGCCCTCCTTGCCCTCTATCTGAATACAGAATACCATGCCGCCGCCTCGCACGCATCATTTTCGGATGCCCCTGCGGTGGGCGTCATCCAGCCCTGCGGCACAGGCTCCAGCCAGAAAACGGGCCCCTGGGGGGGAGCCGGACGGTGTCCCTCCGGGGGCGGGCCCAGGGAGGGCGACTCCCCTGGGCGCAGGGCGTGGCAGCCTGCGCAGTTGAGCCCTTCCATCAACCGGAAGCCCTCTCCGGGCTCCACCTGGGGGAACCGCACGCGGGCCCGGGAGAAATCCAGGGGGAGCTTCCGTGCTCTCTGCTTCGAGAGATAGTCCCGAATGGCCAGGATCGCCTCGGCCGCCCCTGGCTGTTGCGCCCAGAGGGCCACGAGGGGGCGCGATTTGAACAACGCCACCCTCTTGCAGCGGGAGAAGAGGCAGAGGGCAAGGCCCTCCACCACGATGAGGGCGAGCCGCCAGTGAGGCAGCCATCGGGCCAGGGCGAAGCCAACGGCCACGGCGCCGCCGTTGATTCCCTCTCACCCCTGAGACGGGCACCGCCTTATGCTACCATCGGCGCCGGGGAGGAGCAGACTCCGCGTTCACTCCCGAGAGGAGAAGTCGGGCTC
>JBHIBR010000061.1:0-8247 GCA_046759145.1 Nitrospinota bacterium
TGCCCGAGGGGGTGCAGGTGGCCGCCTTGCCCCTGAGAGAGATCACCGAGGGCCTGGGCAAGCTGCTGCCCGTGATGCAGAACACAGTGGCCCTGGGCGCGCTGCTCCATCTGATCGGCTTCGACATCGAGGTCACGGCCGGGCTGGTGGCCGAGACCTTCAAGCATAAGGGGGCCGAGGTCATCGGGCAGAACGTCAAGGTGCTCCGGGCCGGTTACGACTACGCGGTGAAGGAGCTGAAGCCCCTCGGCTACCAGTGGACCTTCTCCCGCAAGCGCCGGCCCATCGTCACCGGGAACCTGACGATGGCGTTGGGCGCCGTGGCGGCCGGATGCAAGTTCTACTCCGCCTACCCCATGAGCCCCGCCTCCTTCGTCCTGCACTGGATGGCCAGCCACAGCGAGAAGTGCGGCGTGGTGGTCAAGCAGGCGGAAGACGAGATTGCGGTGGTCAACCTGGCCATCGGCGCGGGTCACGCCGGGGTGAGGGCCATGTGCGCCACCTCGGGAGGGGGGTTCGCCCTCATGACCGAGGCCATCGGCATGGCCGGCATGATTGAGGCGCCGGTGGTCATCGTGAATGTGCAGCGCGGGGGACCTTCCACCGGGCTTCCCACCAAGACCGAGCAGGGCGACCTGAACCAGGTCATGGGCGCCTCGCAGGGCGACTACCCGCGCGTCGTCATGGCTCCCCGGGACGCGACCGACTGCTACTACGCCGCCGTCGAGGCCTTCAACCTGGCCGAGAAGTTCCAGCTCCCGGTCATCCTCATCTCCGACCTGCTGCTGGCCGAGCACCGCTCCAGCGTCGACCCCGAGGCGCTCACGCCCGAGGTGCCCATCGAGCGGGGTGAGATGCTGACGGAGCCTCCCGCCTCCGCGGGGCCCGACGGCTACAGGCGTTATGCCCTCACCCCGTCGGGGATCTCCCCCCGCGCGCTGCCGGGCACCAGAGGCATGGTCCACGTGTCGCCCACCGACGAGCACGACGAGCAGGGGGTCCTCATCAGCGATGAGCACACCAACCCGGCCATCCGCCGCAAGATGCACGAGAAACGCATGCGAAAGATGGTCCGGGTGCTGGCCCAGTTGCCCCCGCCCGCCCTGGAGGGCCCGCCCGAGGCGGACGTCACCTTGATCGGGTGGGGGTCCACCTGGGGCGCCATCCACGAGGCCGTCGGCCAACTGGCTGAGGCCGGCATCCGGGCGAACCATCTGCACTTCAAATATCTCCACCCCTTCCACGCCCGGGAGGCGAAGGAGATCCTGCGCGCCTGCCGGCGGACCGTCGTGGTGGAGAACAATTTCAGCGGTCAGTTCGCCCGCCACCTGCGGGCGGAGACGGGGATCTCCGCGGACCACCTGCTCGCGAAGTATGACGGAGAGCCCTTCGAGCCCGCCTACATCACCCGTCGGGTTCAGGCCATCGTGAAAGGGCGGCCCTACGACGGGCGGGTGGAAGAGGAGGAGGCCCGGGAGATCGCCTATCACTACATCCGGATCAACCTGGAGGATAAGGCGCGCCCGAGCCGCTTGGTGCAGGTCTCCGAGAACGGTTACGGCGAGCCCGTGTGGGAGGTCGAGATCGTGGACCGGGCGGAGCTCGACCCGTGCGGGAAGCTCATCATCGGCATGGGGACCGGCTCCATCCACGAGTGGCAGCCGGTAGCTGCGAAGGGATGAGCCCTCGGGAGAGCGAGCTCACGTCCGGTTGATTTCCGCCAGATTACCCTTGGGGGAGCGATTGCAATGGCGGTGATTCAGGAGCTGACCCTTGAGAGCTACGAAGGCCTGGTAGAGCCCGATTGGTGCCCGGGCTGCGGCGACTTCGGCGTGCTGAAGGCGCTCAAGTCTGCGGCCCTCGAACTGGGCATCCATCCCCACGAGATGCTCGTCGTGTCGGGCATCGGGTGCTCGTCCAACCTGCCGGGCTTCGTCCGCGCCTACGGCATTCACGGCGTGCACGGGCGGACTCTGCCCCTTGCCACCGGCGCCGCGCTGGCCAACCACAACCTCCACGTCGTCATCACGGGCGGCGACGGCGACGGCTACGGGATCGGGATGGGCCATTTCATCCACGCCATGCGGCGCAACCTGAACCTCACCTACGTCGTCATGGATAACCAGATCTACGGCCTGACCACCGGCCAGACGTCGCCGACCACCATGGAGGGCGTCCGCACCAAGAGCACGCCGCGGGGCAATGTGGAGCGGCCGGTCAATCCCCTAGCCCTGGCTCTGGTCACCGGGGCCACCTATGTGAGCCGCGGTTTCTCGGGCAATCCGGCCCATATGGCGAAACTCATCGCCGGGGGCATCGCCCATCGCGGCTTTGCCCTGGTCGATGTGTTCAGCCCGTGCGTGACCTATAACAACGTCAATACTTACCCCTGGTTCAAGAAGCGCGTCTACACCCTGGAGGGAGAAGAGGGCTACGACCCGGGCGACTTCAAGGCCGCGGTGGAGCGCTCCTTCGAGTTCGGCGACCGCATCCCCACGGGGCTTTTCTACCGGGTCGAGAGGCCCATTTACGACGACAGCGAGCCGGTCCTGCAGAAGGGCCCTCTGGTCGATCAGCCCCTGGGGTTGGGCCGAGAGCAGTTCGACAAGTTGCTGGCGGAGACCATGTAGGCGGGAGGCGCGCCCGGGCCCCCCGCGGCCTGGGAGCGCCGGCTGAAAAGCTGGCGGGTGGACCAGGAGTTCGCGGGCTTCGTCTCGCCGGCGCGAATGGGTGCATCCCCGCCGTCCCCGGGCGGCGGGGTTTTTCTTTCCGCAGGCCTCGCGGGATAATGGGCTGGCCTCGCCTTCCGGGCGGGAGGCCCGGAGAGGGGGAACCCCCATGGCGCGCATCACCCTCCGTTCTCTCACCAAATGTTTCGCGGAAGTGCGGGCCGTGGACGGCCTGAGCCTCGACGTGCGGGAGCGGGAGTTCCTGGTCATCGTGGGGCCCACGGGCTGCGGGAAGACCACCCTGTTGCGGTTGCTGGCCGGTCTCGAGCGACCGGACTCGGGCCACATCTACATCAACGGCGAGCGGGTGAACGACGTGCCGCCGGGGCGGCGGGGGGTGCAGCTCATCTTCCAGAGCTATGCCCTTTGGCCCCACATGCGGGTGTTCGACGAGCGGCGCCACTCGAACCTCAGCTTCGCCCTCAAGGTGCGGGGCTGGCTCGCCGAAGCCATCCGAGAGCGCGTCCGGGCCGTCGCCCGGCGCGTGGGGATCGAGGAGAAGCTCTTCGGCCGGCGCCCCGCCGAGCTCAGCGCGGGCCAGCAGCAGAAGGTGGCCATCGGCCGGGCGGTGGCCGTCCCCCCGCGGGTGTTCCTGATGGATGAGCCCATGAGCCACATCGACCCGATGAGCCGCCGCCAGGTGCGGGCGGAGATCCGGAGGGTCCACGAGGAGCTCGGCACGACCACCCTCCTGGTCACCCACGACCTGGCCGACGCCTTCCAGCTCGCCGACCGCATCGCAGTCATGCGGGAGGGGCGGATCCTCCAGGTGGACCCCCCCGAGAGGCTCTACCGCGAGCCAGGCGACCCCTTCGTGGCGGAGTTCATCGGCTGCTTCGACTTCTCCTCCCCCCTCGAGCAGCGCGAGCGGGCGCGGAGGGTCCGGGGGAGGGGGCCGGGGAGTCGTCCCTGAGGGAGGGCCGCCGGCCGCCGGTGGCGAGGGGGGAGGCGGGGGAGTAAACTGGAAAATACGAGGGGGTGAGTGCGTTGGGCGAGTGGGAGCCAAGCTATCTCGGGCTCTACCGCAGCGGGGAGCTCGCCCGCCGGGCGGAGGAGGCGCTGCGGGGCCTCGCCGACTGCCAGGTCTGTCCCCGCGACTGCCGGGTAGACCGCCTGGCCGACAAGAGTTCGATTTGCCGCACCGGGCGCCGGGCCCGGGTGGCGAGCTACTTCCCCCACTTCGGGGAGGAGGACTGCCTGCGCGGCTGGCGCGGTTCGGGCACCATCTTCTTCGCCTGGTGCAACCTGCGGTGCGTCTTCTGCCAGAACCACGACATCAGCGCCGGCGGCGAGGGCCGCGAGGTGGGGGCTGAGGAGCTCGCCCAGATGATGGTCGAGCTCCAGGCTCGGGGCTGCCACAACGTCAACTTCGTGACGCCCGAGCACGTGGTCCCCCAGGTGCTGGAGGGGCTGGTCGTGGCCTGCGAGCGCGGGCTACGGCTTCCGCTGGTGTACAACACGGGCGCCTACGACTCGATGGAGAGCCTCCGCCTGCTGGATGGGGTCATCGACATCTACATGCCCGACTTCAAGTGCTGGGACCCCGCGGTGGCGAAGCGGCTCCTCAAGGCGGAGGACTACCCCGAGGCCGCCCGCCGCGTGCTGCGGGAGATGCACCGCCAGGTGGGCCCCCTCCGGGTGGACGAGCGCGGGGTCGCCCGCCGGGGCGTCCTGGTACGCCACCTGGTGATGCCCAACGGCACCTCGGGCACGCGGGAGGTGATGCGCTTCCTCGCCGAGGGGCTCTCGCCCGACACCTACGTGAACATCATGGACCAATACCGCCCCGCCCATAAGGCTTGCAAGTACCCAGAGATCGCCCGCATGCCCGAGCGGCGCGAGCTGCGCGAGGCGTACGACCTCGCCCGGGAGGCGGGCCTCTGGCGCTTCGACGAGCGGAAGCCCCGGTCCTGGTCCCTCGTCTTCGCCCGCTGAGGAGAGGGAGCGCTCTGTCCGTGGCCCCGGAAGAGGTGGCGGTGGAGGACATCGTCCGCATCCTGCGCGAGGCGCGCACCATAGCGGTAGTGGGCCTCTCGGATAAGCCCGAGCGGGCGAGCTACCGGGTGGCCTCCTACCTCCAGCGCCAGGGCTACCGCATCCTCCCCGTGAACCCCAAAATCCGCGAGAGCCTCGGCGTGAGGGCGGTGGGGAGCCTGCGGGAGATCGGGGAACCCGTGGACCTGGTGGACGTGTTCCGCAGGGCTGAGTGCGTCCCCCCCGTGGCTGAGGACGCCCTCGCCATGCGGCCGCTTCCCAAAGTCTTCTGGATGCAGCTCGGCATCCGCAACGAAGAGGCGGCGGCGAAGCTCCGGGCGGCGGGCGTGAGGGTGGTGCAGGACCGGTGCGCCCTGGCCGACCACCGGGCCTACCTGGCGTGAGGGGAGGGAGGGGCCTCCTCGGCGCGGCGCGGGCCCTCGCGATCCTTCCCCTCCTGGTGCTGATGGGCGTGGTGGGCTTCATCGAGCGAGCCTTTCTCTACTACCCGGTGAAGGGGCTCGCCGCCACGCCGGCGGCGCTGGGGCTCCCCTACGAGGACGTCTACTTCCGGGCGGAGGACGGCGTGCGCCTGCACGGCTGGTTCGTCCCCGCTCCCCGGCCGGGGGCTCCCTCCCTCCTGTGGTTCCACGGCAACGCCGGCAACATCAGCCACCGGCTCGAGAACCTCGCCCACATCCGCGCGCGCCTGGGTCTCCACGTGTTCATCGTGGACTACCGGGGCTATGGCCAGAGCGAGGGCTCGGCCGACGAGGAGGGGACCTACCGGGACGCCCGGGCGGCCCTCCGGGCCCTGCGGGCCCAGAGGGGCGTGGACCCCTCCCGCATCATCCTCTTCGGCCGCTCCCTGGGGGCGGCGCTGGCGGTGGAGCTCGCCCTCCACGAGCCGTTCTACGGTCTCATCCTGGAGAGCCCTTTCCTCAACGTGCCCGCCATGGCGCGCGTCGTCTTCCCTTTCCTCCCCACGCGCTGGCTCGTGAGCATGCAGTACGAGATCGCCGGCAAGGTCGGCCGCGCGCGGGCCCCCGTCTTCGTCCTCCACGGCGACCGCGACGAGGTGGTCCCCTTCGAGCAGGGAAGGCGGGTGTTCGAGCTCGCCCCCGAGCCCAAGCGCTTCTTCACCATCCGGGGCGCGGGCCACAACGACACCTACTGGGTGGGCGGGGAGGCCTACTGGCGGGCGTGGGAGGAGTTCCTGGCCTCGCTGGATACGGCCGGCAGGTAAGGGGCCTCCGGGCGGCTCACTTCCTCTTCCCGCCCCGGTAGGGGTAGAAGACGAAGTCCCGGTGCTCTCTCCCCCTCGCAGCCCCTGCCTTGACAGGCGATGGGCCGAAGCGGTAGAGGGGGAGGGAATTCTTTTCTCGCTTTGGTTCGGCGGCGCCCCGAGGAGGTGGGCATCGTGGAGTATCCCTTCACGGAGGAGCAGCTGGCCCTCCAGGGGCTCACCCGGGATTTCTTCGAGCGCGAGGTCCGGGCCGCGGGGGCGGAGTACGACCGGAGGGCCGACGCGCGCGAGTGCTACCCGGCGGACCTCATCCGCAAGGGCTCCAAGCTGGGCCTCCGCACCCTGGCGGTTCCGGAGAGCTGGGGGGGAGGCGGCGCCGACGTCCTCACCCGGGCTCTCGTGCTGCGGGAGGGCTGCCGGGTGGAGGCGGGCACGGCGAAGGTCTTCAGCCAGTGCTGGAAGGTGTCTTCCGCCATCGCCCTCGCCGGCACGGAGGAGCAGAAGGGGCGCTGGCTGCGGCCCTTCGTCGAGGACGACGACTGCGTGTGTTCCATCCTCATGACCGAGAGCGAGGCGGGCAGCGACAACCTCCTCCCCCAGGCCGACCCCCGCCTGGGCCTCCAGACCTCGGCGGCGCGGGAGGGGGACCATTTCGTCATCCACGGCTCGAAGCGGTTCTGCTCCCTCACGGGCATCGCGAAGGTGATGCTGCTCTTCGCCCGCACCGACCGGAATGCCCCGGTGCGGGAGGGGACCACCGCCTTCCTGGTTCACCGCGACACCCCGGGCATCGCCTACGGGCGCACTCACGACAAGATGGGCTTCCGCCTCTACCCCAACGCCGAGTCTTACTGGGATGGCGTGCGGGTGCCCGCCGAGGATGTGCTGGGTGAGGTGAACGGCGGTTTCCAGACCTTCGCCCGCATCTTCCGGGGGAGCGTAGAGCTGCCGGTGGTGATGGCGGGCCTGTGCCGGGGCCTCTACGAGTGCTGCATGGAATACGCCCGGGACCGCATCCAGGGCGGCCGGCCCATCGTGGAGCATCCCACCGTCGCGTCCATGTTGGCCGAGATGCGGATGCTCATCGACGTGACCGAGCAGTACCTCTGGCGGGCGGCCTGGGGGGTGATGCACGACCCCGACTACGACGTCAAAATGACCCGCTTCGGGAAGGTCTTCGGCGACCGGGCGGGACTGCGCTCAGTGGAGCTCGCCCTCGACGTCCTGGGCGCGAGCGCCATCATGCGGGTGCACCCCGCCGAGAAGATCATCCGCGACATCCTCACCTTCCAGCACGGAGACGGCACCGACTCCCTCACCCTCCTGCGGGCAGCGCCCTTCCTGGAGTGAAAACCCGGAAGAAGGCCCTCCCGCGATGCGGGCAGCAGAGGCGGCCAGGCGGACCGCTTTCGCCGACGAGTCCGGCCGCGCCCCCCCTCTGAACCTTCCCAGATTTTGCCCCCTGCGGAGCCGGGCTGGTAGAATGCGCCCGCATCCCTTCGGGTGAGAAATCGCTAGGAGGAAGCCATGGACCTCGGGTTGAAAGACAAGGTGGCGATGGTCTCGGGGGGGAGCCGGGGGATCGGCCGGGCCATCTGCGGCGCGCTGGCGGAGGAGGGCTGCAAACTCGCCATCAGCGCCCGGGGGGAGGAGAGGCTGTCGGAGGCGGTGAGAGAGCTGGAAGCCTATGGCGTGAAGGCGCTCGGCGTGAGGGCCGACATGGCCGCCGAGGGGGGGCCGGAGAGGTTCTTCGAGGGGACCCTCCGCGCCTTCGGCACGGCGGACATCCTGGTGAACAACGTGGGGGGCTCCCGTCCGGGCGGGCTGGAGGAGACGAGCGATGAGGACTGGCGGGCCGCCTTCTCGCTCAACCTCTTCCACGCTGTGACCCTCTCCCGCCTCGCCGTGCCCGAGATGAAGCGGAAGCGCTGGGGGCGCATCCTGAACGTCGCCTCCATCTACGGCCGGGAGTGGGGGGGCTACATGACCTACAACGCCTCCAAGGCCGCCCTCATCAGCTTCACCAAGGCCCTCGCCCGCGAGCTCGCCCCCTTCAACGTCCTCGTGAACAGCATCGCCCCGGGCTCCATCCTCTTCCCGGGCGGGAGCTGGGAGCGGCGGATGAACGCCGCCCCCGACCGCCTGGCGGGTTTCATCCACAGCGAGCTCCCCTCCGGCCGCTTCGGCCGGCCCGAGGAGGTGGCCGCCCTGGCCGCCTTCATGGTGAGCGAGCGCGCCTCCCTCCTCACCGGCGCCTGCGTCAACGTGGACGGGGGGCAGGGGAGGTCGAACATCTAG
>JBHIBR010000062.1:0-8186 GCA_046759145.1 Nitrospinota bacterium
GGCGAAATCACCGACCTGAGGGGTGCTCCCCTTCGGGGGGCGCGCCACCAGCGAACCAGCCCCGACCGCAAGATGAGATAGAGCGGGAAGGCCCAGAAGGCGGCCGGGGCCTGGCCCCCGAAGAGGGCGTTGAGGAGCCAGCCCAGGGCGCGCCCTCCGTACCAGGCTGCGGCGAGGCAAGCGGCCTCGACCAGTATCAGCAGGATTTTTCTCCCAAAAGAACGCTGCGCCCTGACGAATAGTTCCCGGTCGGCCTTGAGGCCCACGAGCATGGGCGCGAGGCCCCGCCGCCAGCCGTGGGCCGCCACCATGAGGAGGTGGGCGCCCGTGAAGGCGACGAGGAAGACTGCTGCCAGGAAGTGCCACAGGCGCGAAGGCTGATAGCCCCCGAAGAGCTGGGTGAGCCAGGCGAGCTGGACCGGCTTGTAGATGGCGAGGCCTGTGAGCACCGAGAGGAGCCCCGCCAGGAGGGCCGACCAGTAGGCGAGCTTCTGTACGGGGTTGAACTTGCCGGGGGGCGGTTCGTCCCTCCGCAGGCGCAGGTAGCGCAGGAGCTGCAGGGGAGCCTCCCGGAAGTCTCTCCCGCTCAGGCGGTAGTGGCGCGCCTCTCCTGTGAGGGCAATCCCGATGAGGAAGACGAGGCCGTTGATGACGTAGAGCCACATGAAGGCGAAGTGCCACTGGAGGCCCCCCGCGAGCCAACCTCCCAGGCCCGCGGTGCCGGCGAGGCGGCCCACGAGATCCCGGTACTCCGCCGAGAAGGCCTTGGCGGCCGGGTCCACCGGGGCCTCCCGACCAGCCAAGAGGTTGTAGGCCGCCTCCGGGTTGGGAAGCCGAGGGCCGAAGGCGGGGTAGGCCCACCAGATCTGGATGCCGCTCATCACCATGATGGCCAGGAGGGGGACGTTGAGCCAGTGGGTGATGCGCAGGAGGAGGGAGTAAGGGATGGGTTGAGCGTCGGCCGACGGCCCCTCCCGCTTCTGTCTCATCCGTCTCCGCTCAGTAGCAGCCGGGTCGCTCCGCCCACCAGCAAGGGGAGGAGGAGGGAGCAGGCGAGACGGGTCACTGTGAAGCGGGTCCCCATGAGGGGGAGCTCCCACACAAGCGTTCGGTTCAGGCTCAGAACGGCCCAGGCGGTGATGTAGCTCGCGATGGGCCCCGGGGCCGCCCCAGCCCGGTAGAGGCTCGCGACCACGGGGAATTGGGTCATGGGGCCCCCGGGCATGAGGATGCCCCCGCCCATGCCCAGAAGGATTCCCCTCCATCCCGATTCTTCCCCGAGCAGTTTCGCCAGCATCCCCTTGGGCAGAGCAACCCCCAGCAAGCCCGCCAGGAGGAAGGCGGGCACCATCCGGGGGAGCACGGAGAGGAACACCCCTCCCGCCTCTCTGAGCCCGGTGGCCGCCGTCCCCGGCCCCTTGCGGTAGGCCAGCCAAAAAGCCCCAGCCACCAAAACCCAAAGGAAGATTTCCGAGAACTCGAAGGGTCGTCTCACTTTCTTCCTCCCCCGCGTCTGGGCGGTCCAAGTTGAGAAACACCCGCACACCCGGCCGAGAATCCCCACCTTGGGGAGGACTCTAGCAAAGAGACCTCCAGTGCGCCCCCTCCCCGGTCTAACGAGCGGGGTCACGCCGGCAGGGGAGAGGGAATATTGCCCTTCGGTGGATGTTAAAAGGGCGAAGGGGAGGAGAGGGATTCTTCTTACGGAGGAGAGAGCCCCATGCGCCGTTTCCTCGCCCTTGCCCTCCTTGCCGCCCTGCTCGGTGGCTGCGCTGGCACCCAGCTCGGAGAGATCGCGGAGCCTGGCCCAGTCTACGTATCGCCGTGGGATACCGGCGAAACAGACTAAGCTCGGTTCCTTCCCTCCAGCCCCTCCCGCGCCTGTGCGCAGGCGCGGGAGGGGGTCTTTTCCACCAAATCCGAGCCCGCACGCCACAAGCCATAAGCTGAGGCGCGAAAGGGGGGAGAAGGGCGGCTGTGTGGACGGTCGTCTCCTCCCCGCTGCCTTGAGCTGCCGCAGCTCGGGCCTGGCCGTTTCGGTTGTTACCCCCCTCCAGGATGGCGCGGTCCATGGGGTCCTCCTGCGGTGCGGATAGCTCCGCCCGGGGGCGGCCGCTCCCTTCTGAAGACGCACTCGGTCGTCTGAGGGGACATTCGCAAGCTCTACCCGGAACTCCGCGAAGATCGGGTCCGTTACCTCGAGGCGTGGGAGCTGGTCGGGCCTGTTGTGCGGACCAACGCAGCTCGGTTCTGCGATCTTCAGGCCCTGCTGATCTTCCTCAAAGCCCGCCAACAGCTCGCCCAAGAGCTCCCGCTTCAGGCTGTAGCCTGAGTCCTCCGGGCGGGCGCTTGGGCATCAAGAGGCGGAGGCCTCCCTTCTTTACCATGAATCCACGCCTAACTTCCCTCCCCACCTTCTCTTTCCATTTTGCCAGGAACCATTGTGCGAACACCTCTGCTGGGGGCATTGGAGGAGCGAGGATATATCCCTGGGCGGAATGGCAACCTTGAGCGGCTAAGAAGCTCAGTTGTTCATCCGTTTCTACGCCCTCGGCGATCGCCTCCAGCTTGAGGCTGGCAGCCAAAGCGATGATGGCGGTGGTGATAGCCGCATCATCACGGTCCGCCGGGATGCCCCGCACGAAGGACCGGTCGATTTTTAATTTGTCTATAGGGAAACGTTTCAAGAAGCTCATGGACGAATATCCTATACCGAAATCATCGATTGAGAGCTTCACGCCCATCTCTTTCAGCGACTTCATCATCGCAATGGCATGATCCGCATCTCTCATGGCAGCGCTTTCGGTGACTTCGAGCACCAAGCAGTTCGGGCTCAAGCCGGTTTCTTCGAGAATCTGTGCAACGGTTTCCGCGAGTCTTTTTTCTCGTAACTGGCGTGCCGACAGGTTGACATTCACTCTTATGGGCGGAAACCCTTGTTCTTGCCACGCTTTATTTTGCCAGCATGCCGTGCGTAACACCCATTCTCCGATTGGCACAATGAGGCCTGTATCTTCGGCCACCGGGATGAACTTCGACGGGGAGATCATGCCAGCTTCCGGGTCCTCCCAACGCAGCAACGCCTCGAATCCGATGATCTCACCCGTCGTGAGGTCTGCCTGGGGCTGGTAGTGCAAAACGAGCTTGCCTTTTTCCAGCGCCTTCCGCAGGCTGTTTTCCAGCCTTAAGCGTCTAAAGGTCAAAGCTTCCATGGCTCGATCGTAAAGCTTAAAGCCATTCCCGCCCTCTGCCTTGGCACGGTACATGGAGATATCAGCCCTTTTAACGAGGGCTTCAACGTCAGTCCCGTCGGACGGGTACAGGCTGATGCCAATGCTGGGAGTGAAGAAGAGTTCCTGGCCTTCCACCTTGAAAGGCATCGAAAACGCTTTGATGATGGTCTGAGCCACTCGCACGGCATCTTGCTCTTGAGTGATGTCGTCCAGAACGACGGTGAATTCATCCCCGGCCAGGCGGGCGACCATATCGCTCTCCCTTAGGCAGCCTTTCATCCTTTGCGCTACTGCTTGGAGCAAGAGGTCACCAGCTTCGTGGCCGAGCGTGTCGTTGACGCGTTTGAATTCGTCCAGATCCAGGAACATGATCGCCGCCCGCGTCCCATGGCGTTTGGCACGCGCCACCGTCTGGTGCAGGCGTTCGTAAAATAGTTGGCGGTTGGGTAAGCTGGTGAGTGAGTCATAATAAGCCAAATTACTTAATTCTTTTTCATGTCGCTTTATGGTCTTCCGGCGGGCCCGGGCGACGAAGAGCAAGGTTCCGTAGAGCATGAAAAACCCTGTCCCGATTGATCCAACGAGCCTGTTCTTTAGATGATTTATCCGTTTTGCCGTGGGCCCGTAATACTGGTAGATCTCAAAGACGCCCCTCGTGCCATTAACGTCTGGGAAAATGATGGGGGTATACACTTGCACAAGACTGCCCAGGTCTCTTTTGCGACCGTTTTTCGCGTCTTGAGGAATCTTAATTTTTGCAGCGTTTTCCCCGCGGAGTGCTTTTAAAAGGTTTCCCTTAACGGGGAATTTCATGCCTACGCTCGCGGGGTCATCGGAGTAGATCACAGTGCCGTCTTTTGACCAGAGCTTCACCCGGGCGGTCCGCTCAGAAACTATAGATTTTTGTACAAACTCATGGAACCTGCGATACCCCTCCCCGCTCATAGGAACTTCAAGATCAGCGGGGGTGATGGCACTCACAAGACGCCCTCTCACAGTCTCCACTGCTTCATCAATCAAGGCATCAACGGCATCTGAGCGGATTTTGTTGGATAGAACTATGGCAAGGGCAAGTGCGATGGTAGCCAGCATTACGAAGCTGACTACTGAGAACTGAACCATTAGGTTTTCTTTTAAGCTCCTCATTTCAAGGTTATTTTCCTATTTTTCAAGGGTCCCAAATTCGCCACGCGGAGGCCGGCGTCATAAGGCGGGGACGTTCGGGGAGCGTCCATTCTGCCGTCTTTGTCCAGCGGCAGTTGTATAAAGCGGACATGGCGGTGCTCCCGGCCGTAGTTCTCTACCGGCATCTTATGAGGGGGGATTTCCCATTGCGACTTTTGATTCGGCTCCTTAAGGATTTTGGGCACCCCGCCTCGCTTTCGCACCGGCTTACATGCAAAGCAACGGCCGTACCAAGGGGAGTGAGGGGAGAGATTCCCTACAGAAGTCGTGGGTTTTCAATGGGTTTGCGTTATATCCCATCCGTCGGCTGAGCCAATCGCCACTCAGCTGGCGAAAACTGGGGAGTTTCCCCCCAGGGCCTAGGGGGGAAAAGCGTAAGGAGTTCATGAACAATATGTTAACAAAATCTAGCGAGATTGCGCAGTGCTTATCCAGCGGAGAGGATGGCGCTCTTTTACCGATAAATCAAATACTTATAGTGGGGAGAGATTACCCACCGCCCCACCAAGGGCAAGGCCCTTCTTCTCCAGGCCATATTTCCCAATCAGGTTTCTCAAGGTCTACGCTAGCAAGGGCCGGTTGAGAAAAAGCTCCCCGCGATTTTGCCCCCCAAAGGGCTAGAGGCATGAGGAAACGTGGGGCAGGCCTCAGCCCGCCCGCCGCAGAGCCTCCCGGACGAGGGGGACGATCTCGCTGAACTCCTCGGTCACAAGGGCCCCTGCCTCCCGCAGGAGCGCCTTCTTCCTCGAGGGGGCGCCGAGCCCGCGCTCGATCAGGGCCCCCGTGTGAGCGAGGCTCAAGGGCATCCTCTGGTGCTCCATGAACTCGCCGGGGATGACGGCGACAAGAGGTTTCGTGAAGCCGCCGCGCATCACGAACTCGGCCGCCGCCTCCTCCCGGCCCGTTCCCGGCTCGCCGAACATGAGGACGACCTTCGTCTCGGGGTCCTGCTCGAAGAGGGCCATGAGGTCGGCGAAGGATGTCCCGATGATGAGGTCGCCCCCGATGGCGATGTAGGTGCTCTGGCCGATGCCCGCCTTGGTGAGGAACATGGCGATCTCAGCCCCCATGCCCCCGCTGCGGGAGATGATCCCCACCGGCCCCGGTCGGAACATGAGGTCGGGCACCTCCCCCCCCGTCCCCCCGAGCTTTGCCTTCCCGGGACTGATCATCCCCTGGGAGTTGGGGCCGATGACCCGCACCCCGCGCTTCGCCGCCCGGGTCACCACCTCGCAGGCGTCGTGGTGGGGGACGCCCTCGGCCAGGATGTGGGCCACCGGCACACCCGCCTCGATGGCCTCCAGGGCCGCCTCCCGGACGAAGCGGGCGGGGATGAACAGCACCGCCAGGTCGGCCGGGTGCTCCCGGAGGGCCGCCCGCACGGTGTTGTAGACGGGTAGCCCCTCCACCACCTGACCCCCCTTGCCCGGCGAGACGCCCGCCACCAGGTTCGTCCCGTAGGCGCGCATGAGGGGGATGTGTCGGCGGGCCTCCGCCCCCGTGGCCCCCTGGACGAGGACGCGGGTGCTCCGGTCGAGGAGGATGCTCATGAGTCCCTGCCCGGGAGCCCGCCGTAGGCCCGCTCGACGATGCGCCTCACCGCGTCCTCGAGGGAGAAGTCGTCCTCGTGCCACTCCACGCCGGGGACCCCCTTGACCAGCTCGCGGGCCACCGCGGCTCCCGGGCCCGTGTAGCGGAGGACGACGGGGAATTCCGCGTAGTCGAGGCCCGCCTCCTTGAGGGCGCGGACGATGCCCGCCACCCGGACGTCCACCCGGGCGAAGTTGCTCACGTTGCCCGCAAGGAGCAGCCCCTTGAGGCCAGGCTTGCGGAGCACGGCCAGGGCGGCCCGGTACACCTTCTCCTCGTAGCGGCCATAGTGGCCCCACGTGATGTCGAAGGTTGTGGCGGGCCGGCCGCCGAATTTGTAGAGGAGGCCGAGGCTCAGGAGGCCGCTCCCGCCCCCGCTGACCATGAAACCGATGTCGCCCTCCAGCTCGCTGAAGCGGATGGCGCCCACGTGGGGGTCGAGGGCGTCGATCTCCCGCATCTGCCGTTCCAGGGGGGTGAGGGGACGGAAGCCATTCCCCTCCTCCTCGCCCGCCAGGGGCGCGAGCTCCCGGTGGCGGAAGAGGGCCTGCTCGTCCAGGTTCACCACGGCGGAGCCCGCCACCAGCCGGCCGCGGGCGTCCCGCACCAGGGGGTTCACCTCCGCCAGGCGGGCGTCGCAGGCGCGGAACAGGCGGTAGAGGCCCGCCGCGAATCGCGCCGCCCCGAGCGCCTCTTGCCCCCCCAGGCCCGCCCGCTCGCAGAGGTCGAGGGCGCCGAAAACCTCCAGGCCCTCGGTGATGTCCACGGGGAGCGAGAGGAGCCTCTCTGGCCGCTCGGCGACGAGCTCTTCGACCTCCACGCCCCCCTCGGCGCTGAAGAGCACCACCGGGCTGTTGGCCATGCTGTCGAAGGTGACGGAGAGGAAATACTCCTGCTGGACCTCCAGCGCTTCGCTCACGAGGAGCCGCCGGACCGGGAAGTTGTGGACCACCATCCCCAGTATCTCCCGGGCGGCTCCCTCCGCCTCCCCGGGGCTCTGGACCAATCGCACCGCCCCGGCCTTCCCCCGCCGGCCCACCGGCACGAGCGCCTTCAGCACGGCCTTCCCCCCCAGGGACTCCGCCTGGCGGGCCGCCGCAGCGGGGTCCCCGGCCACGGTGTAGTCGGGGACGAGGAGGCCAAATCTTTTGAGGAGACCCAGCGAATGGTGCTCGAGCAGGCGCGCCATCGGGACTCGGCTGTGGGGGTCCGCCCCCCTGGGGCGAATAAGCTGCCTCGCGGCCGGGTTTTCATGCTAAAGGGGCAGGGCGAGCCGGTCAACTCGCGTCGCCTCTCCATTGATTGGGCCCGGGGGGCAGGCAGATATTGTATACAATATTCGCAAAACCTTTCTCCCTTAAAAATTGGGCGGGAGGGAAAAAACACTGGTATGTCCCCGGGGGGGCTTGTGCTAGAATCCAGATGGGAGTGAACGGGCATTTGACCTAGAGCACGCGGGAGGGGGAGTCTTCAACCCCTAGGGGTGACCAGAGGACCGGGACGACAAAATCCATTAGGGCATGGTGGCGGAAGGGCATAGTCCCTTTCGGCCAGAGGGTTTAGTAGTGTGTTGAGGCGTGAGCTCAACCAAGGGGGACCGCAGCAAGATGGCCACTGAGATTACCGTAGGAATCGCAGGCGCCGCCGGCGACGGATTGGACAAGACCGGCGACACCCTCGCCCGCACCGCCGCCCGCCTGGGACTTCACGTTTTCGCTTACAACAGCTACCAGTCGCTGATCAGAGGGGGGCACACCTGGCTCCGCATCCGGATGGCGGAGGAGAAGGTGGCCTGCCATGGCGATCGCTTGAGCGTGCTGATCGCCCTCAACGAAGACAGCATCGAGCGGCACGCCCGCCAGGTGGAGCCGGGGGGAGCCATCCTTTACAACAGCTCCCGGCTGGCCTGCGACTCCTCCCTGGTGCCCGAGGGGGTGCAGGTGGCCGCCTTGCCCCTGCGAGAGATCACCAAGGACCTGGGCAAGCTGCTGCCCGTGATGCAGAACACGGTGGCCCTGGGTGCGCCGCTCCACCTGATCGGCTTCGACATCGAGGTCACGGCCGGGCTGGTGGCCGGGACCTTCAAGCATAAAGGCGCCGAGGTCATCGAGCAGAACGTCAAGGTACTCCGGGCCGGTTACGACTACGCGGTGAAGGAGCTGAAACCCCTCGGCTACC
>JBHIBR010000063.1:0-8145 GCA_046759145.1 Nitrospinota bacterium
CTTCTGGCGGGAGGGGAAACCACCGTCACCGTCCGGGGCCAGGGCCTGGGGGGTCGGAACCAGGAACTCGCCCTTTCCGCCGCCCTGGCCCTGCCGGGGACGCCCCGGGCGGTGCTCCTGGCCGGCGGGACGGATGGCACAGACGGGCCGACCGAGGCTGCGGGGGCGGTGGTGGACGGGGAGACGCTCGGAAGGGCGACGCGAATGGGGCTCGACGCCCGGGCCTACCTCCATGAGAATAATAGCCACCGTTTTTTCCGCGCCCTTGGGGAGCTTGTCTGGACGGGGCCCACGCGGACGAACGTGATGGATTGCGTGGTGCTCCTGACGGGGTAGAGAAAGGTCCTCGGGCCGGGGAATCCCGCTCAAAATCCTAGCCGGGGCACCTCCTGCCGGATCCGCGGGGTGGGAATGCCCCTTTGACTCGGTTCTGCCCCGAACGACCGCCTCTCCTGAAGGGGGTTCCGCCCGGGGGCGACGTCCCTCCCACCAGGTATTGACCTCTCCCTGCTTGCTCCCTGGCCCACCCTCGGGACATTTGCACCTACCGGCGCGCACCCCGGCCTGATGCCCGGAGCTCCTCCCCTCCCAGGTTGAGAGGCCCCCCACATGTCCCCCCGTCCCGACGAGGCTCCCCACTCCACCGGACCCGAAAAGGTCACCTTCGCACGTAATCTCGGCCTCTTCGACGCCACCATGGTCGGGGTTGGGGCCACGATCGGGGCGGGCATCTTCGTCCTCACGGGCATCGCCGCCGGGGAGAGCGGGCCAACCTCATCCCGCTGGAGTGGCGAGGCTACACCGAGAAGCCCTACCGGGTGTTCGGCCAGACGGTGGACATTGTCATCCGACAAGCCCCGTGCGACCTGGCAGTGGCGAAGCTGGGGACAAGCCCCGCACTCAAGCGCATCCTGCTGCCCACGGCCGGTGGCCCCCACGCCCGGCTGGCAGCGCGGCTGGCGCCCATCCTGGCGCGGGAGTTCAACGCCCAGGTCACCTCCGCCTATTATGGGGGCCGGGTGAAGGGGTGGGTGAAGCAGAAGCCTCCTCCCGGCCGCCACCCTTCGCTTTTTCCCATCCAGTTGATATAGTGAGCCGGCAGCAAAGACCTTTCGGAGAGCCCGCCCGTGGAGTTCCGCAGGACCAAGATCGTCTGCACTATCGGTCCCGCAAGCCGCCACGCCTTCACCCTGCGGAGCATGGTGCGGGCGGGGATGGATGTAGCCCGGCTGAACTTCTCCCACGGGACCCACGCCGAGCACCGTCGAGTCATCCGCAAGCTGCGCCAACTCGCCCGGGAGGAGGGCCGCCCCGTCGGCATCCTCCAGGATCTGTGCGGCCCCAAGGTGCGCACGGGCGCGCTCAGGAGGGAACCGGTGGAGCTCAAGGAGGGGAGGCGCGTGAAGCTGGTGGCGGAGCCCACGGCGGGGAACGCCGGGCGCATCCCCGTGAGCTATCCCGGCCTGCTGGACGTCCTCTCCAAGGGGCAACGCGTGATCCTCTCGGACGGGAGCCCCCAGCTTGAGGTCGTGGAGGCCAGGGGGGAGGCGGTCGAGTGCCGGGTCCTCTATGGAGGTCTCCTCAAGTCTCACCAGGGCATCCGCCTGCCCGACACCACCCTCCCGCTGCCCGCCCTCACGCCAAAAGACCTGCAAGACATGGCGTTCGGAGTGCGCGCGGGGGTGGACTTCATCGCCCTCTCCTTCGTGCAGACGGCGGAGGACATCGAAGAGGGCCGGCGGGCGCTGCAGCGGCTGCGGGCCCAGATCCCCCTCATTGCGAAGGTCGAAAAGCACGAAGCCCTCGCCCACATCGACGAGATCCTGGAGGCCTCGGATGGCGTCATGGTGGCCCGGGGAGACCTGGGGATCGAGATCCCGTTGGAGCAAGTCCCCCTGGTTCAGAAGGACCTCATCCGCAGGGCCAACCGCCTGGGGAAGCCCGTCATCACCGCCACCCAGATGCTCCTCTCCATGGTCAGCAATCCCAGCCCCACCCGCGCGGAGGCCAACGACGTCGCCAACGCCATCCTGGACGGGACGGACGCCATCATGCTCAGCGAGGAGACGGCCGTGGGGCGCAGCCCCGCAGCCGTCATCCGCATGATGGACCGGATCGCCCGCACGGTGGAGGTGGGCTCCGCCACCGAGCCGGAGCTCCTCCGCAGGGGGGACCAGGACTCGACCGCCTCGAGCGCCCACGCCATCAGCCACTCGAGCTGTCTGCTGGCGGACGAGGTCGGCGCGCGGCTCATCCTCACCCCCACATATTCGGGCAAGACCGCCCGCCTCGTCGCCCGCTTTCGCCCCCGCCAGCTCATCGTGGGGGCGTCCCCCGACCTCCGCACGGTGCGCCAGCTCACCCTGAGCCGGGGGGTTCTCCCCCTATGGTCGGGAAAGCGCCTGAGCCTCGACGCCCTGGTGCGCCACGCCAAAGAGCGCCTCTGCCGCGCGGGCATCCTGGCCGATGGGGACAGGGTGGTCATCACTGCGGGCTACCCCCCCGGGCGTTCGACGGAGACGAACCTCATCCGCGTGGACGTGGTGTGAGATGAGCCGCGGACCCTTCTACATCGGCATCGACCTGGGAGGGACCCTCATCAAGGGGGCGCGCTTCGACGCTGCTGGAGAGCTCCTCCAAGAGGACCGGGAGGAGTCCCGGGCCGAGGGTCCCGCCGAAGGGGTGGTGGACGCGCTGTGCACCCTGATCGAGCGCCTCACGCCCCGGCGCGCCTCCGGCGCCCCGGCCCGCTCCGCCCCTGCGGGTGTGGGAGTGGGTGCGGCGGGCGTGCTGGACCTGGGGGCGGGGGTGGTCGTGGAATCCCCTAACCTCAAGTGCCTCTCGGGCTTCCCCCTGCGGCAGAGGCTCGAAGGACGCCTCGGGACCCGCGTGCTTCTGGAGAACGACGCCAACGCGGCCGGCCTGGGCGAATGGGCACGGGGGGCAGGGCGTGGCAGCCTGAGCATGGTCCTCTTGACCCTGGGGACCGGGGTGGGCGGCGCCATCATCCTGGACGGAAAGCTCTGGCACGGGGCGGTGGGGGCGGCGGGAGAGGTGGGGCACATGTGCATCCTGGCCGACGGGCCCGAGTGCCAATGCGGTAGTCGGGGCTGCCTCGAGGCGCTGGTGGGGGCGCGGGCCATCAACGAGCGGGCGCGGCGGAAGGCGGCCGAGGCGCCCGAGAGTGCCCTCGCCTCCTGCCCCGACCCCAGCCCGGAGGACCTGGGACGACTGGCCGGCGGGGGAGACCGGGACGCCCTCGCCATTTGGGTAGAAACCGGCTATTATCTGGGAATTGGAATAGCGAACCTCATTAATATCTTTAACCCCGAGAGGGCAATCCTGGTAGGTGGTCTCACAGGGGCGGGAGAGGCTCTTCTCGCCCCGGCGCGGGAGAGCATCCGGCGGCACGCCTTCGCACGTTCTGCCCAGAGCTGCCTGGTGCGCTGGGGAGAGTTGGGAAACCGGGCGGGGGTCATCGGCGCCGTCTGGCCCTTCTTGGAAGGAGCACGCGGCAGGCGGCGCAAAACGGCGCGGCGCAGTGCGGCGGGGGGGAGATGAAGGCCATCCCCCTTGCGCTCGCTACCATCCTCACCCTCGCTCCCGGGGCGCGGGCGGAGACATCACCCACCCGCGCATTTCAGCCCGGCGAGCGGCTCACCTACCGGCTCGACTGGCTGGGCATCGAGGCAGCCCGGGCGGTGATGGCCGTCGAGGGCCCCATCGCGGGGAGCGAGGGCCCTCTTTTGCGATTCAGCGCCCGCGCCCGGTCAGCGGCCTGGCTCTCGTACATCTACCCTGTGGACGACCTGGCGGTGAGCCTGGTGGACCTGCGGGGTCTCTTCAGCCGTCGCTTCCTCCTGCGGCAGCGGGAGGGTTTCCGCTACCGGAGCTTCAAGCGGCTCCTCTTCGAAGAGGGGCGCGTGACCTACATCCGCGATGAGCGTCCTCCCCGCACCTACAAGACACCCGGCTGGGTGCAGGACGCGCTCTCGGCCCTCTACAAGGTGCGGACGATGGCGCTGCGCCCGGGCCGTGAGGTCCAGGTGTCGGTCTTCGACAGCAAGCGGAACTGGCGGATAGGTGTGGTGGTCCACCGGCGAGAGGTGCTCCCCACGCGGTGGGGGCCAATCCGATCCCTGCTCGTAAGGCCTCGCCTCCGCTCCGAGGGGATCTTCCGCCGCAGGGGAGACCTCTTGCTGTGGCTCAGTGACGACTCCGCAAAAATCCCCCTCCAGATGAAGAGCAGCTCCCCCATCGGGCCCTTCAAGGCCCAACTGGTCCGGGCGGAGGGGGTGGGGGGACTGTTGTCCCGGCCGGCCCTTCCCGCCGGGGAGCTCCCCTAGGAGGCGAGAAGCGTCACGAGGGGGGCCCGCAACGTGGAGCCCGTCAGGGAGCTTGGCTCTTTCCGGATTGCAGGGAGGCGAGCTTAGGTGCGGTTGAAGGTCACAACACTCCCCTAGAGTTGAAACCCCCTTTTGCGGAATACCCTACTTCACAATCTTCCAAGTCCCATCTGGCTGCCTGCACGCAGTGCCGTAAGCTTGCTCGGTCTTTCCGCCGATGGTGATCGTCTGCTGGAACTCCCGGCAATATTGCCCTTGACGGGTTTGATACGCGGGCTGCGGGGTGATGGTTCCGCTGTGGCCGTTGTCCGGGTTGCGCCACTCGGTCGCCTGGCCGGAGGGGGCCCTCTCCAGGGCCACCTGGGTTTTCCGGGCCATGAGGAGCCTGTCCCTCTCGTCCAGTTGTTTGCCGATCGCGCCTCCCACCAGCGCCCCGAGTATGGTGCCGCCGATGATCGCCGCCGTCTTGCCCCTTCCCTTTCCGACCTGCGAACCGAGGACGCCGCCCGCAACGCCGCCCAGGACGGCTCCTCCGGTTTCTTTCTTGATTCCCATCTCCGCGCATCCCGACAGGGCAACGGCCAGGACGGCAGCGGTTACGGCAGAGAGCGTCTTTTTCATGACTGCAACCTCCTTCTGAGGGCGGCGGGCGTCAATTGGAACTTCTGGGAGACGAACCTCCTTCGCCCCCCATCCTACCACGGCCCCCCCTCCGGCTGGAACCCCTTCGAGACCCCGGGCGACGTCGGGCGGGCCATTTGTTCCTGCCAACAGATTGGATGAAACAAACTCACTCCCAAAGGCAGGGCGGAGCGGGCGCCTTGAGCGCAGCCTTTCCGTGGCCAGGCGAGTTGGAGCGCTCCTATAAAACCGGAAGGACCTCCAGCCGCACCCGGGCGGTGCCCTTCTTGCGGAAGCCGAGTTTTCCCGCAGCGGCGTAGGACAGGTCGATAATCCGGCCGGCAACGAAGGGTCCCCGGTCGTTGATGCGCACCACGACGGACCTCCCGTTCTCAAGGTTGGTGACCCTCACGCGCGTCGTCATGGGTAGCGTCTTGTGGGCGGCGGTCAGCTTGTAAGGGTTGTACAGTTCCCCGCTGGCCGTCCTCCGCAAGGCGAAACCAAAACCATACCAGGATGCAATGCCCTCTTGCCGGAAGCCCTTGGCCGACCTGAGGGGGAAGTAGGTGACGCCGCCCACGGTATAGGCCCTTGTGGAGCGGTAGGCGCCGGTCGTCCCCTCGCCGACGGGCACCAGGGCGCAGCCCCCGGTAAATAGGAGACTAACAAGGGTGACGGCGGCTACGAGTCGCGCATCCATCGATTTCCCCCAAAATTTCCCATATCCAACCGGGAGCCGCCAGAGGGGGCAGAGGAGAGCTCCTTGCCCCTGTCAGCTACGCGCTCTCGCCCACAGTACCACCCTCGGAGCACCGTCAGAACCCTCCGTCGGAAGCGGGGTGCCGCAAGCGGCGGAGCCCCTGCGGTGGAAGTCAGTTAACCAACTGCCAGGAGCCGTCAGGCTGGCGACAGGCGGTACCATAAACCTGCTGGGCTTTCCCGCCGATGGTGGTGGTCGTGTAGTATTCCCGGCAGTACCGGCCGCCCCGATCCTGGTAGGTCTTGGTTGGCCTCACCTGGTACTGGGCTCCGGTGTCTGGGTTCCGCCAGACTACAGTTTGGCCGCTTTGGGCGTGCTCGAGCACCTGCCCCACGCACGCCCGATCCAGCTCGTCCAAACTCCGACCTATGGCGCCCCCCACGATGACCCCGAGGATGGCTCCGCCGATGGTGGCCGCGGTCTTGCCAGACCCTTTGCCGATGGTCGAGCCCAGGACGCCGCCAGCTGCCCCGCCGAGGACCCTCCCGATCAGCTCACGATTGCATCTGCCCAGGTCAATCCCAAAGGGCACAACGTAGGCGCCCGGACGTCCAAACTTGCGCCGACGCCCATGAGCCGGAGCCCACGGCGGCGGCCCCCCTTTCGCCCACCCCCGGCCCTTACATTCCCTCTCCTCCTTGTAGCCATAGGGGCCCGATTTGTATTCGTACTCACAGCCCCCTCTCTTGTACTCCTCTTCATAGGTATAAGGCCCCGAACCACATTTCTTCTCCATTTTGTAACCAGAAGCCCCCGATTCGTACTCGTACTCACAGCCTCCTTTCTTGTATTCCTCTTTGAACTTCTTGTGCTCGTCTCTGTATTTATACCCGCGTTTTGCCCACGGAGGGTCGGCGGCGGCTTGCTGGGGCGTCCACGCCGCAAGGGACAGCGCCAGTAGCGCGATGATCAAACCGGTTTTCCGCATGCGTCAGATCCTCCACTTGGGTCGGTATCCGTCAGCCAACAAAACAGCAAGGGCGAGGGCCACAACGCCAACGCCCTACCCCGCGTTTGTCAAAGTGCAACCTGCATGCCAAGATGCCAGAGGGCCCTGGCTCCTAAGGGCCAATCCGCCAGCTGCCGTCCGGCCGTCGGCAAGCGGTGCCGTAGGCGCGCTCGGTCCTTCCGCCGATGGTGACCGTCTGCTGGAACTCCCGGCAATACCGCCCCGGGGCAATTTGATAAGCGGGCCTCGGAATGATAGTTCCGTTGACCCCCGTGTACGGGCTCCGCCACCCCACCACGTAGCCGGAAGGAACCTTCTCCAGGGCGTACTGGGTTCTGGTGTGGAGGAGGAGCAGGTCCCGCTCGTCCAACTGTCTGCCGACATCGGCCCCCAGCAGCGCGCCGATGATGGAGCCGCCGATGATGGCCGCCGTCCTGCCGGTTCCCTTACCGATCTGCGCGCCGATGACGCCGCCCGCGATGCCGCCCAGAATGGCTCCGGTGAACTCACGGGTGAAACCGAGATATGGATAGTAAACGGGCCAGGGTGCCGGTACCACGACGACGTGCGGGTATAGGATTCTCCTTTTGTACACGATAACGCGGGGGCCATAGTGAAGCCGGTGCGGATAGTACCACCACCCGTAGTAGTGCCGGAAGCGGGCATGGTGCCTTCGGGGGTGACGCCAGCCCCAGTGTCTTTTATAGGCCAGGGCATCGCTGGCCATCAACGAAAGGCCCAAGAAGGCCACCAAAGCTGCGGCTAAAAAGCGCTTCATCTCATCTTCTCCTCACCGCCACCCGGCCCGGCGGTGGCCCTACATCCGAGATCCCCTCCGCCGCCCATGGAGGCGTTCCACAGCTTCCCTCACCGGCCGCGGCCTCTGCCCATCCCAGGGCCACGGCCGAAGCCGCCGAAGGGCCTCCCCGGGCTCCCGAAGCCGCGCGCCGGCCCCCCGCCCCTGGGGGTCCCCTCGGGGCCGGAAGGGCTCAAGCTGGGTTCCGCCCGCCCGGGCCGCACGCCTTCGTTCAGGCCTTCCAGCACCTCGAGCGCACGACCCAGACCGAAGTCGGCCTCCTCTGGAGCCAGCTCTTCCTCTGCCCGTCCGACGGCCTCCAAAGCCTTGTCGAGTTTTCCCTCCTGCGCTTGCGCAGGCGCGGCGGCGAAGAGGGCCCCCGAGAGGAAAAGAACAGACATGCAGAGGCTTAGCTTCGCTCTCATCGGCCGATTCTCCCCAGGTCCACCTACAGCCTTTTCTCGTCCAGACGGTGATCTCCGCGCTCGTCACCCGGCCCCTTTCGTGCAAAGCACCTTCCGTGCCAAACGAATTGTGGCAAGAATCCGGGTTCAATTGTCAAGCCTTTAGCGCGCCCGCATGCCCGTTTGCGGCACTCCTCAAAAACCCGCCGAAGGACTAGAAGGCGAGAAGCGCCATGAGGGGGCCCACGCCCGGCTCCCCCTCCAGCCGC
>JBHIBR010000064.1:0-8131 GCA_046759145.1 Nitrospinota bacterium
TAGCCCGGGGCCTCGCCCGCCCCAAAGGCGCATCCCATGTACGACCTCCTGTTCCTCGACGCAGAGCTCTACGACGGAACGGGCGCTCCCGCGCGCCGCGGGGACCTCGCTGTAGCGGGGGACCGGATCGCCGCCCTGGGCCGGCTTCCCTCCCGCCGGGCGCGGCGCGTGATCCGCTGTGAGGGGCGGGCCCTTGCCCCGGGGTTCATCGACATCCACTCCCATTCGGACTACCACCTCCTGATCAATCCCCTGGCGGAGAGCAAGGTGCGCCAGGGAGTCACCACCGAGGTGGGGGGGAACTGCGGCTACGCGGCCGCGCCCATCAGCGGACCCGCACTCGAGGAGCGGAGCAAGACCTACCGCGATCTCTACGGCCTCGACCACGGGTGGGAAGAGCTCTCCGACTACCTGGCCCGGCTCGAGGGCGCGGGCATCTCGGTCAATTACGTCGCCCTCGCTGGCCACAACACCGTCCGGGCGAGCGCCATGGGAGGGGCGGACCGGCCTCCGACGGCGGAGGAGCTCGAGGCCATGGGGGCGGCCCTCGAGCGGGCGATGGAGCAAGGGGCCTTCGGGCTCTCCACGGGCCTCATCTATCCGCCGGCCTGCTTCGCCAGCCGGGAGGAGCTGGTCGCCCTGGCCAAGGTGGCTGCCCGCCGGGGGGGGATCCTCACGGCACACATGCGGAGCGAGGGGGACGCGCTCCTCGAGGCCGTCGAGGAGGTGCTGGAGGTGAGCCGGGGAGCGGGGATTCCCCTCCAGATCTCCCACCTCAAGACGGCCGGCGAGCGCAACTGGAACAAACTGGAGGGAGCCTTCCACCTCATCGAGGAGGCGCGGGCGGGGGGTCAGGACGTGACCTGCGACCGCTATCCCTACCTGGCCTCCAACGCCGGCCTCGGCGCCTGCCTCCCCCACTGGGTCCACGAGGGCTCTCTCGCTGACAAGACCCAGCGTCTCACCGACCCCGAATGCCGGGCGCGCATCCGGGCAGACATCCTGGCCGAGCACCCCGAGCCCGAGTACTGGGACCTCATCGTGATCTCCCATCTCACCCTCCCCCAGAACAAGGGCTACGAGGGCCTCTCCCTCCGCGCCGCGGCCGCCCGGGCGGGCCAGGAGCCGCTCGAGTTCATGTTGGACCTGCTGGCGGCCGAGTGCATGAACGTCGAGGCCCTGATGTTCGTCATGTGCGAGGAGAACCTCCGGGTCATCCTCCGCAAGCCCTACGTCATGGTGGGTTCCGACGCAGGGGCGCGGGCCCACTACGGCCCGCTGTCCGAGGGCTGCCCCCACCCCCGCGGTTTCGGCACCTTCCCCATGGTTCTCGGCCGGTACGTGCGGGAACTGGGGTTGTTGAACCTCTCCCAAGCCATCCGGAAGATGACCTGGGATCCCGCTCGCCGCCTGGGCCTAGAGCGGAGGGGGAAGCTGGCGCCCGGGTTCGCGGCAGACCTGGTGCTCCTGGACCCCGACCGGGTGGCCGACCTGGCGAGTTACGAGGCGCCCCGGCGCTACCCCGCCGGGATAGACCTGGTGGCTGTGAATGGAAAGCTAACCGTGGAGGGAGGCGAGCACCTGGGCGCCCGCGCGGGCCGCGCGTTGCGCAAAGGAGTCCCATGAGCGAAGGCGCGATGGACTGGGGCCAGATCCTCCTCCTGTTCTTCTTGGTGCTGGCGCTGGGGGCGCTCCTCGCCCTGGTGCTCCAGCGGCGCCTCACCCGCAGGTCCGCCTTTCCCCCGGACGCCTGGGAGCCCTACCTGGCCCATGACGATACCGACCTCGAGGGAGCCCCTGCGAAGCAGAAAGAGCCTTCCCCCGAGGACGGCGAAGGTCCTCCCGAGCCCGTACCCGCTCCTTCTCTCGGCGCCACGGATGAGCCCCACGAAGAGGAGGTCCTCCAGCCCTCCCCGCCCGAGCTCGCTCCGCCCCCCGTGGGCGAGGAGCATCCCCCGCTAGAAGAGTCCAAGAGCCTGAAGTCCTCCCGGCCGTCGGAAGGGGATGGGGGCGGTCCGCCCCCTCGCGCGCCCGCTCGAGGGGAGGAAGAAGAGGAGGACGTTTTCTCCCTCCTCGAGGGCCAGGAGGAGGGGAAAGGCCGCCGGCCAACGGGCCGGCCCGATAGAGCCAGTTTTTCTGAGCCCCCGCGGCCAAGCGGGGCTCAAAAGAAGGAGGGTTCCGGAAGCGGGCCCGCCCCCGCCCGGCCGCGCGCCCGGGCGGGGGCGGAAGGGTCCATTCGGGAGCGGCTGGTGGGGGGGAAGAAAGAGGCCGCGACGCCCCCGCCCCCGCCCCCTCCGGCGCCCTCGGCTGGCGGCGATGGGGAGGCGGGAGCGGCGCCGATAAAAGACGAAGCCTCGGCTCCAACGGCGTCCCCCCCTCCCTCCCCTCCCGAGGCGGCCCGCTCTCCCCTGGACGAGCTGGACCCGCTTCTGAAGTACCTCTGTCCCGGAGGGATCCCCGTCATCGAAGAGATGGAAAAGGAGCCTCCTGCCGCCGCCGCGGAGGTCCTCAGGGCGGCCACCCGGGAGGCCAGAGAGCGGGGGGAGGGAGTGGGGGCGAACACCTTCTACCAGCTCGGCATCCTGAGCCTCCTCTGCCGGAAACCTTCGGCCGCAGCCGAGCACCTGAAGGCTGCCCTGCGGCGGACCCGCGAGTTCGGGCCGGTGCTGAACAGCCTGGGGGTGGCCCACTTCGCCTTGGGCAAGGGGGAGGCGGCCCTGAGCTACCTCAAGGAGGGCCTCCGGGAATCGGGCCAGGAGCGGAGGCTCCAGATCGCCATCCTGCGCAACCTCGCCCGGGTGTACGCCCACCGCCGCTCCCCCCGTTCAGCCGCCCAGTGTTGCCGCGAAGCGCTCGACCTCCTGGGCCCGGAAGAGGGGGGCTACTTACGGGCCCGCCTCCTGGCGCGGCACGGGCGGCTCTTAAGGGAGCTGGGGGAAGCGGAAGAAGCGCGCGAATCCCTGCAGGAGGCTATCCGGCTCGACCGGGCGCAAGGGCGACCGGGGGCGGCGGCCGCGAGCCTCTCCCCCCTCGCCCAACTGCACCGGGAGGCGGGGGAGATGGAGGAGGCGCTCCGCTCCCTGGAGGAGGCCCTGGCGCTCTGGCGGGAGGCAGGCGACCGGAGCGGAGAGGCCCACGCCTTGGGCGCCCTGGGGGTGGTGTATGCGGGTCGGGAGGAGTTTCACCGGGCTCTGGAGCGCTGCGAGCACGCCCGCGCCCTCCACCGGGAGCTCGGGGACCTCAAGGGGGAGGCCGCCGACCTCGGGAACATCGGGAATGTGTTCTACTTCCGGGGCGAGCTCGATCGGGCCCTCGCCGCCCACGAGGAGGCCCTCGCGCTCAACCGCGAGGCGGGCCACCGCAGGGGGGTAGCCACCAGCCTCGGGAACCTGGGCCGGATGAAGTTCGAGCTGGGGTCCCGCGAGGAGGCGGAGGCGCTCCTGGAGGAGGCCTTTGTGCTCTTCCGCCAGGAGGGGGCCAGCCCGCAGATGGAGAAGGTCCGCCGCATCCTGGAGGAGATGCGGCGTCTCTCCCCCCAGAGGCGGAATCGAGGGAAAAGGAGGAAGCGGTCATGAAGAAGGCCTCCGCCCGCGCCCTCGGAGGTCTGCCCCGCGGTGCTTCTGGGCGAGCGCGCGGGCTTGGGGCGGGGCGGAGAGGGCGTGGGGGTGCTCACGGCTCAGTCCTCCACGGCCCAGAGTTCTAGGAGTCGGAAGAGGACGCGGGCCGCCATCCTCAGCTCATCGAGCGCCACCCACTCGTCGGGGGCGTGGGCCTGCGCGATACTACCCGGCCCGAAGAGAAAGCAGTTGCGGCTACCCGTGCGCGCGGCGATGAGGCCCGCGTCGGTGTAGTAAGGAACCCCCACGAGCGCGAGCTCGGAGCCCATCACCTCCCGGTGGGCGCGGCGGAAGATGGCGACCGCGGGGGCGTCCTCCTCCGCGAGGATGGGCGGGCGCTCTACGCTGATGGGTCGCACCTCCCCCCGGGTGCCGCTCACCCGGGCGCAGCCCGCCGCGAGCGCCTCCTCCACCATCTGCTGCACCCCGGCGGAGTCGAGGGGGGGCGGGAAACGCGCATCCACCTCGGCCCGGCAGCGATCCGGGACGACATTCGTCTTCAAGCCCCCCTCGACGCGACCCACTGTCACGGTGGTGACCCCCAGACGGGGGTGGCTGTGGGGGAGGCCCGCTGCCCGCTCCTTGAGCCCGCACAGTGCGAGTGCCATGGCGTGGATGGCGTCCGCCCCCTCCTGGGGCGCAGCGGCGTGGGCGCTTCGCCCCCGGACGAGGAGCTCGAACCAGAGGGTGCCCTTCTGGGCCACCACGAGCTGAAGGGAGGTCGGCTCGCAGGATAGGACCGCATCCTCCCGCCCCACCCTGCCCCGCTCCACGAGGCTGGCCGCGCCCCGCATGAAGGGTCCCTCCTCGTCCACCACCAGGCAGAGGCGAACCCGGTGGCGGAGGGAGAGCCCCCGGTCCGCCCGCTCCTTGAGGGCCCGGAAAGCGACAAGCGCCGCCGCGAGGCCCCCCTTCATGTCGCAGGCGCCCCTCCCCCAGAGGCGCCCCCCCTCGAGCTCCCCTCCGAAGGGCTCTCGGGTCCAGCCCTCGCCGGGGGGGACGGTGTCCATGTGGTTCACAATCGAGAGCGTGCGGCCGGGCCGCGGGCCTGCGAGCTCGACGAGGAGGTTCTCCCGGCCCTCCGCCACTTGGTCCCGCTCCACCTCGAGGCCCGACCACCGCAGGTAGGCCTCGAGCCGCTCGGCCACCGCACGTTCCTCGCCGGGGGGGTTCGGGCTCGGGATGCGCACGAGCTCCGCCGCGAGCGCGGCTACCTCCTCTCCGTGGCGGCCTTCCATGCTATCGCCCCCGCGACGCCCCGCCCGGGGTCCCCAAGCGGCAGGCCGCTTGGGGCGCCCCGCCCGCCCCGGGCACCCCTTCCCCGAGGGAAGCCATCAGCTTCCGGAAATTGTCCCCCGGCGCAATGGAGCCCAGCACCACCGGCTTCCGCGCCCCCGTGAGATGTGGGCCGCTCGCAGGGATCCCGCGCAGCGCCGCGTGCGCCAGGAGCGCAAAGGCCGCCGCCTCCATGCCATCGGCGGGCCAGCCCTTTTCGTCGCTCACCATAAACGGCACGGAGGCGAGCCCCCGCTCGAGCCGCCTGCGGATGGCCGCATTATGCACCCCTCCCCCGCCCGCAACCACCTCCCGGAGGGGAGGGCTCCCGGGACAGTGGAGCTGGAGGTTCAGCAGGATGCCCTCCGCCGTGAAGGCGGCAAGGGTGGCGAGCTGGTCTTCCGGTCGAAGCCCCCGTGAGGCCATGCGGCCGAGCAGTTCGCGGGCGAACTCCTCCCCGAAGGTCTCCCGCCCGGTCGCCTTGGGGGGAGGGCGGCGAAGGAAGGGGTGAGAGAGGAGCCCTGAGAGGGTCTGTGGGTCCGGCTCCCCTCGCAGGGCTCGGGAACCCCCTTCGTCGCGCGCCACCTCACCGCCCGAGAGAAAGGCTACGGCAGCGTCCAGGAGGGCGTTCCCTGGCCCCGTGTCGAAGGCTAGGGGGGGTCCACCGCCCCGGGGGGGGAGGTAGGTCAGGTTGGCCATCCCGCCGATGTTGAGGAAGACCACGGGCCCCTCCTCTCGGCGGAAGAGCAGGTCGTGGGCGTAGGGAGCGAGGGGCGCACCTGTGCCGCCCTCGGCCATGTCCCGGGCGCGAAAGTTGAACACTGTGGTGATGCCCGTTCGCGCGGCGATGACCGCCGCCTCGCCCAACTGGAGGGTGGAGGGGGGATGCGCGCCCTCGCCTCCGGGGGGGAAATGGCGGACCGTCTGGCCGTGGGAGCCGATGAGGTCCACCCGGGCGGGGTCGAGCCCCGCCTGCGCCAGGAGGTCGAGGGCGGCGGCGGCGAACGCCTCCCCCAGCTCGAAGTGGAGCCGGCAGAGGCCGGCGGTGTCCCCTCCCCCCTCCCCGGCCGCCCGGAGCACGCGAGCGCGGAGGTCGGCCGACAGGGGGCGAGCACAGAACGCCCGGAACTCCGCCCGCAGCCTCTCCCCTTCTTCCAGCTCCACCCACGCGGCGTCCACCGCGTCGGCCGAGGTCCCGCTCATCAACCCCAGCAAACTCCAGCGGCGCTTCACGGCTTGCCGCTCCCGGGCCTTCTGTAGATGCGGCGGTACTCGCGGTAGTAGCCCAGCACACGCTGCAGGTAGCGGCGGGTTTCGCCGTAAGGGATGCGCACGATGAACTCATCCAGGGGGAGCCGGTTTCGCCTCCGCCACCAGCGCCGGGCGGCTGAGCGGCCCGCGTTGTAGGCCGCAAGGGCGGCGACGAGGTCGCCCCCGAAGTACTCGATGAGTTCCGCCAGGTGGCGCGCGCCCAGGTCAAGGTTGACCGACGGCTCGAAGAGATCCCTCACCTCCCGCAGCTTGACCCCGTAGCGCCGAGCCAGGCGGGTCCCCGTCGCGGGCATGAGCTGCATGAGGCCCATGGCACCCGCGGGGGAGAGGACCTCGGGGTCGAAGGAGCTCTCGGCCATGATGACGGCGTTCACCAGGAGGGGGTCGGGGCCCTTCCGGGTCGCCCGCTTCTCCCGGAAGCGACGGGGGTAGGCGAGCTGCCAGAAGCCCGGGGGGAGACCCTCTCCCCCCGCCACAACCTCCTCCCCGAAATGGGCCCGCATGAGGGCGAGCGCCCGATGGGGGAGGCCCGCGCGGGAGAAGGCCTGGGCAGCGCGGTAGGCGAGCGCTGGAAACTTCGCGAGCGCCTCGAACTCCCAGGCGGAGAGGCGAAAGAGGGAGAGATCGGAGAGCGTCTTGGCAGCAGCCAGCCGCCGCGCTTCGCCCCCGTCCAGAGCCCCCGAGGGGAGGGCCGGGAGGAACTTCTTCTCATCCACCTTCCGCATCGGCGGGAGCTCCCCGCCCGGGAGCCCCCCCAGGGCCTCTGCTGCCAGCTGCCCGTAGTAGGTGTGCCGGTACCGCGAGACGGTCTCCCGGTAGCTCCGCACCGCCTCGCGCCGCCGGCCCAGACGCTCGGCGGCGCGGCCCGCCCAGTAGAGGGCATCGTCGAGGAGGTTGGAGTTCGGATAGTCCCGGGCGAGACCGCGCAAGGCCCTAAGGGCTTCCTCGAGCCGGCCGGACCTGTAGTGGACCCAGCCCGCTTTCCAGCGGGCCCGCTCCGCGTAGCGGCTCCGGGGGTGCTTGCGGGCCACCTCGCGGTACAGGGCAAGGGCCTCCTCCAGGCGGCCCTCTTCCTCAAGGTGGCCGGCAAGCAGGAGCCGCACGCGCGCGGCCCAGGCGCTCCGGGGAGATTCCCGCAGAAGCGACCGGACCGCCTGCAGGAATTGCCCCTCCTGCCCGAGCCTCAGGTGGGTCCGGGTCAGGAAGAACCAGGCCTTGGGCCGGGCGGGATCGGGGGAATTGCCGGAGAGAAAGGCTTCGAGGTGCACCAGCGCCCGCTCATTCTCCCGGAGGAAGAAGAGAGAAAGAGCCCTCTCCAGACGCACGAGCTTGCGGTGCGGGCTCCGCGGATAGAGCCTCTCGAACTCATCCCATGCGGCCAGGGCCTCCCGGTAGAGGAAGAGCTGCCGCAAGGCGCGCCCCCGCAGGAGCAACTCTCTCTCCCCAGGAGGCGGGAGGGGCCGAGGGAGTCGCGAAGCGAGGGCCTCCTCCCTCGTCCGAGCTACCCTCGCCTCGGGCTCCCCCGGGCGGTTGAGCCAGAGGCTTCGGTAGGCGCGGGCCGCTTCGGCGAGCTGCCCCGCCCGCTCCAGCATCTCCCCCAGCCGCAGCTCCACCCCCGGCGCCGCCTCGTCGGCCGGGTGGCGCTCCAAGAAGTGGCGGTAGGCAGCGGCGGCCTCACGCCAGCGACCCTCCCTCTCCAGGGTCTCTCCGATGGCTTGCCGGGCCCGGGGGGTGAGCAGACTTCCAGGATGGCGCTCCAGCAGCTCCCGGTGAGCCCGGCGGGACTCGCCCTCCCTGCCGAGCTCCTGGAGGGAGCGCGCGCGGAAGTAGGCGGCATAGTCCGCCACCTTGGGGAGGCCCTTCCGGGCCGCCTCCAGGTGGGGGAGAGCCTCCGCCCAGCGCTCCCGCTTGTAGAGGGAGTAACCCAGCAGAAAACGAAGGCGGACGCTATCCCGCCCGGGTACCTT
>JBHIBR010000065.1:0-8116 GCA_046759145.1 Nitrospinota bacterium
ACGGCTTCGATGAGCTTCTCCCTCTCGATGGCGTCCACGGGCTCCTCCTCTCTGCGGGCCGGGTGGCCGTCAATGGCGGGAAGACCTCTCCCTCTTCCCGGGCTTGGGAGGCTTGTAGGCGCAGCAAGGCTCGCTGGCCATGTAGTCGCCCGTCACGGCGTAGGAGCGCGCGCGCGAGCCCCCGCAGACCTCGCGGAAGTCGCACCAGCCGCATTTCCCCTTCAGCTGCGCGTAGTCGCGGAGCTGGCGGAAGAGGGGGGAGTTCCGGTAGATGTCCACCGCCGAGCGCTCGCGGACGTTTCCCCCGCGCAGGGGGAGGAAACCCGAGGGGAAGACTTCGCCCGTGTGGGAGATGAACACGAAGCCGTTGCCGTCGTTCACCCCCTTGGCCGGCCGGCCCAGGCCATCGCCCGGCGAGAAGTCGGGGGTGGAGCGCCGGGCGAGGGATTCAGGTTTCTCGCCCCCGACCTCCCCGCGTCCGGCCCCGGGAGCCGCCCCCGCGCCCTCGGCCCGGGCGCGCTGGATGACCACCCGGCGGTAGTGCTGGGCGGCGGTGGTCTTGATGCTGAAGGGCATCTCCTTCGAGAGGTCGTAGAGGAGGTGGAAGATCTCCTCGCCCTTGCGGGCGCTCACCATGTCCTCCCTCGCCCCCCGGCCCACGGGCACGAGGAAGAAGGCGCTCCACATGTAGATCCCCTCCCCCCGGAGCACCTCGGCGACCTGGCGCAGGCGGCCCTGGTTGTAGCGGGTGACGGTGGTGTTGACCTGGACCGGCAGACCGAGGTCGCAGGCGAAGCGGATACAGTTCATCGTCCACTCGAAGGAGCCGGGCACCCGCCGGAAGCCATCGTGGCTCTTGGCGTCGTGGCCATCCAGGCTCACGGCGAGGCCGGAGAGGCCGCAATCCTTCATCCTCTCCATCACCTCCCGCGTCACGCGCTTCGTCCCTGCGGGCGTGATGGTCATGCGCAGCCCAAGGCGGTTTCCGTGCTCGATGAAGGTGAAGATGTCCGGGCGGTAGAGGGGGTCGCCCCCCGAGAGGACAAAGAGGATGGGGCCGAACTTGCGCACCTCCTCCAGGAGGGCCAGCCCCTCCTCCGTCGAGAGCTCCCGCTCATCCCGCCAGGGGCGCGCCTCGGCCCGGCAGTGGACGCACGCCAGGTCGCAGGCCTGGGTCACCTCCCAGATGGCGATGTAGGGGGAGAGGTTGAAGTCGAGCTCCCCGAAGTTGGGCTTGGGCCGCCCCTGGATTTCCGCAGCGGGGCGGCCAGGCGCTCCGGTGGGATTCATGAGGGGACCTCCGCGGGCTTGCTCCACTCGATGCCCAGCATCTCGGCCACCTTCCCGCAGTAGCACGCCGGGTCCTCCGCCCACCGGTCTCCGAAGGCGTAGTGGGCGCGGGCCCGGAAGTTCCCGTTGGTGAGCTCGAGGAAGGGGCAGCCCGCGCACTTACCCTTGAGGAGGGGCTTCCGGTCCCTGTAGCCCGCGAGGACGGGGTCGGTCGTGTCGGTCCAGATGTCTCCGAACTTGCGGTCCCGCACGTTGCCGAAGCTGTAGTCCCACGAGAACTGGTCGGCGTGGACGTTGCCGAGGTTGTCCACGTCCGCAATGGCGATGCCGCTGCGGTTTCCCCCCTGCCAGCGCAGGAGGGTGTACACCTGCTGGGCGCACTTTCTGTCTTTCTTCAGAAGCTTGGCATAGAGGTAGGGGGCGTCCGAGTGGTTGTCGACGGTGACGATGTCCTTCTCGATCCCCCCCCGGTGGAAGTACTCGGCGCGCTCCACGATCTGGTCCACCACCTCCATGGTCTCCTCGCCCGTGAGGTCGTCGCGATTGATCTCCGAGCCCCGGCCCGCGTACACCAGGTGGTAGAAGCAGCAGCGCGGGATGTTTTTCTCCTCGATGAAGTCGAATATCTTCGGCAGGTCGCCCACGTTGTGGCGGGTGATGGTGAAGCGGAGGCCCACCGGGATGCCCGCCGCCTGGCAGTTCTCGATCCCACGGACCGCCCGCTCGAAGGCCCCCTCCTGGCCGCGGAACCTGTCGTTCACCTCGCCGAAGCCGTCCAGGCTCACCCCCACGTAGGCCAGCCCGGCCGCCCGGAGGTTCCTCGCGGCCCGCTCGGTGATGAGGGTGCCGTTGGTGGAGAGGGTGGGCCGGATCCCCCGGGAGCGGGCGTAGCGCAGGAGCTCGTAGATGTCCTTGCGGACCAAGGGCTCCCCCCCAGAGAAGAGGATGGCCGGAGCGCCGAACTCCGCCATCCCGTCGATCATGCGCCTCGCTTCCTCGGTCGAGAGCTCCCCGCCGTAAGCCTTGTTCTCGGAGTCCGAGTAGCAGTGGATGCAGGAGAGGTTGCACCGCCGGGTGGCGTTCCAAACGACGACGGGCTTGCAGTCGGTGGTGTACGCGAGCAGGTGGCCCGGCATCCCCTCGCTGGCCTTACGGCCGGCGCGCTCCACCTCCTCGGGGGTGACGTAGCCGTTCCAGAGCTTACTCACACGGAGCATCTCATTCCCCCTCCCCGGGGGCGAGCCGCGCGTAAGCGAAGGCGCCCATCAGGCGCTCGCACTTGAGGGCGCCCGACCGGCCCGTGTCCACGCGCACGGGCATAGGATCGCGAACTCCTCCCCTTCTGCGGGCCCCGCGCCAACGCCCGCACTCCCCTCCCCAGGGACCCCCGGAGACCGGGAGAAACCCCGGGCTGATGCAGAATTTCCTTTCCTAATATTAGCAAAAAAAGAGGCTCGGCAAAAGGGACTTGGGCCGGTTCCTCCCCCCGTCCCCTCTGCCCCTCAGGGTCGCCCTCTCGCCAGGAGGGACCCGAACTCCTCTTCATTCAGGATGTTGACGCCGAGCTCCCGGGCTCGGGCGAGCTTGGACCCGGGGCTCTCGCCCGCCACCACGTAGTCGGTCCGCGCGCTCACGCTGCTGGCCACCTTCCCCCCGAGTGCCTCGATGGCTCGCTTGGCCTCGGTCCGGGTGCGCCGGGCGAGGCTTCCCGTGAGCACGAAGGTCTTCCCCGCCAAGGGGCCCTCACCCCGGGCGGCGGCCGGAGGGGTGGGCTCCATCCCTGCCTCACGGAGGCCTTCGAGGATGCGGCGGTTCTCGGGCGAGCCGAAGAACTCGCGCACGCTCTGGGCCACCTCGGGGCCCACCTCGTGCACCTCGAGGAGGGCCTCCTCAGACGCTTCCGCCAGGGCCTCAACCGACCCGAAGCGCTCGGCCAGCACCTCGGCCATGTGCTCCCCCACGTGGCGGATGCCGAGGGCGTAGAGGAAGCGGGCGAGGGGGAGGCGCTTGCGGCTCTCCAGGGCGCGGAGCAGGTTATCGGCCGACCTGTCGGCCATCCGCTCGAGGGCGGCGAGCTGGGCGTGGGAGAGGTGGTAGAGGTCTGCCGGGCTGCGCACCAGGCCCTCGTCCACGAGCTGGGCCACCAGCTTCTCCCCGAGCCCCTCCACGTCCATCCCGCCCCGGCTCGCGAAGTGGCGCAGCCGCTCCTTGAGCTGGGCCGGACAGCCCAGGTTGGTGCAGCGGTGGGCCACCTCCCCCGGGAGCCGGCTCACCGGCCCCCCGCACGCGGGGCAGCGACCGGGCATCCGGAAGGGACGGGTTCCCGGGGGACGCTTCGAGCTCACCACCGAGACCACCTCGGGGATGACGTCGCCCGCCCGCTGGACCACCACCGTGTCGCCCACGCGCACGTCCTTCTTGCGGACCTCGTCCTCGTTGTGGAGGGTGGCGCGGCTCACCTCCACCCCCCCCACGCGCACGGGCCGCATCTCGGCCACGGGTGTGAGGGAGCCCGTGCGCCCCACCTGGACGGCTATGTTCTCCACCACCGTGGTGGCCTGGCGGGGGGGGAACTTATAGGCCAGGGCCCAGCGGGGGCTTCGGGTCTTCTCCCCCAGGACCTCCTGGAGGTCGAAGCGGTTCACCTTGAAGACCACCCCGTCCGCCTCGTAGCCCAGCTCCTCCCGGCGCGGGAGAAGGCGCCGGTAGCAGTCGAGCGCCTCCTCGAGGTCCCGGTACAGGCGCGCGTCGGGAAGATGTCCAGGGGACGTGCGGCGGTGATGCGGCTGTCGAGCTGGCGGAGGCTCCCTGCCGCAGCGTTGCGGGGGTTGGCGAAGAGGGACTCCCCCGCCTCCGCCCGCGCCCGGTTGAGGCGCTCGAAGGCGCCTGCATCCATATACACCTCCCCCCGGACCTCCACGAAGGGGGGGAGCCTCCCCCCCGCCCGCCGCAGCCGGAGGGGGATGGAGCGGATGGTCTTGAGGTTCTGGGTCACGTCCTCCCCCACCACTCCGTCCCCCCGGGTGGCCCCCGAGTGGAGGAGCCCGTCGCGGTAGGTGAGGTTCACCGCCACCCCATCCAGCTTGGGCTCGGCCACGTACTCGATGGCGCCGACCGAGACGCCCTCCTGAAGCAGGAAGCGGCGCAGGCGCGCCTCAAACTCGCGGGCCTCTTCTGCCGAGGCGGCGTTCTCGAGGCTCAGCATGGGGAGTGCGTGTTCCAGCGTCCCCAGCTCCTCCAGGGGGGCGGCCCCCACCCGGCTCGTGGGGGAGTCGGGCAGCCGCAGCTCGGGGTAGGCCTCCTCCAGCTCTACCAGCTCGCGGAAGAGGGCGTCGTACTCGGCGTCGCTTATCTCGGGGTCGTCGAGGACGTAGTAGCGGTAGTTGTGGTGGTGGATGAGCTCCGTGAGCCCCGCGATGCGGGCCTTGGCCGCCCGGACCTCTCGGCTCTGGGGCATGGTCCTCGCACCCCCTTCCCGCCGGGGGCGAGCCGGGTCCCCGGGGACCTCAGAGCCCCTTCAGGCGCCCCCGGGCGATCTTGGCGGCGTTCGAGTTGGGATGCTCCTTGACCACCTGGCGCAGCAGGTCCCGGGCGCTCCGCTTGTCCCCGAGGGACTCGAAGGCGAGGGCCTGCTTGAGGAGGGCGTCGGGTACCTTGTCTCCCTTCGGGTAGCGGGTCTGCACCTCCACGAAGGCGAGGATGGCCTTCTCGTAGCTGCCCTCCACGTAATAGGACTCGCCGATCCAGTACTGCGCGTTGTCCGCGAGCTCCGACTTGGGATAGCGCTTGAGGAACCCCCGGAACATCTGCCGCGCCTGGCCGTACTGGCGCGCCTCGCGAAGCGCCCGCAGGGCGGCGCCGTACTCCGCCTCCTCCCTGCCCGCGTCGGGCGGAAGCCCCGCAACCGGGGGCTTGGGCGGGGTGGGGGCGGCCGGTTTTGGGGGAGCCGCAGCGCCGGGCGGCGTCACGGGCGGGGGCGGCGGCACGGCTGCAGGGGCCGACGGTGGCTTCGGCGGCGCCTTGAGGGCGGCGATCTCTCCCTCCAGCTTCTTCAACCGCTCGCCCATCTCCTTGCGGAGCTTCTCGAGCTGCTCCCCCGCACGCCCGGCGCGGAAGCCCGCCTCCTCGACGCGGCCGGTGAGCTTCTGGACCTCGCGGCGCATCTCCTCCACGCGCCGCTCCTGGTCCGCCTGGGCCTGGCGGAGGGCCCCCAGGTTGCTTGCGAGCTCTTTGCGGAGGCCCTTCGAGACCTCCTCCACCTGGGCCGCCCCGCGGGCGGCCCGCTCCCCCTCGGCTCGGACGTCCTTTAGGACTGCTTCCAGCCGGTTCACCTTGTCTTTCAGGCGATTGAAATCCTGCTGGGGCACACAGCCCGACGCAGCGAACGCCAGCACCACCAGCGCCGCCCCGGCGCGAACCCGAGGGCTTCGTCCCCCTCGTCCCACAGCTCGCTCCAAAAAAACTCCCCGGCCGCCGGGCGGCCGGGGAAGAGAGCCATCCCCCCTAGCCGACCAGCTCGGCTGGCACCCCGCCGGTGATGTTGAACTTCGCGCGGCGGTTCTTCGCCCAGGCTGTCTCCCCCTTGCCCGGGTCGAGCGGACGCTCCTCCCCGTAGCTGATCGTGGAGATCCGCTCAGCCCTCACGCCCAAAGAGGCGAGGAAGTTCTTCGCACTCGTCGCTCGCCGCTGGCCCAGGGCCAGGTTGTACTGGTTGGTGCCCCGCTCGTCGCAGTGGCCCTCGATCTGGATGCGGATGTCGGCATATCTCAGGAGGAAGCGGGCCTTGCGCTTGAGGATCTCCTGGGCGTCGGGCCTGAGCTCGGACTTGTCGAAATCGAAGTGGATGAGCTCCTTCTCGAAAGCCTCCCGCTCGGCCAGGAACGCCTGGCGCCGACGCGCCCGCTCGGCCGCCATCGCCTCCTCCCGCGCGGTGGGGCGGCGGGGGAGGGTTTCCCGGACGCTCGGCGGCGCCGGCCTTCGCTCGGGAGGCTTCACGGGCTTTCTCACGGCCAGGGCCACCCGTTCCTCTCCCAGCTCGACCACCTTGGTACTGCATCCCACCAGCAGCGCGGACCCCGCGACCAGCGCCACGCCCGCCGCACACCGCCCGAGATAAAACATCCGCTTCCTCCTCCGCACCCTCAGAGACGAGGACGAACCTCAAGGCCTTCGAGATCAGGCGGCATTATAGACCCCCCCTCACGGGGAAGTAAAGGGGCTGGCCAAGTTTTTCCCCCTCAACGGTGGCCCCGCGTCCAGTAGGGCTCGGAGCCCTCGGTGAGGCGCCTCAGCCGCGTCCCCCCCGCCGTCATGACGTAGACCGCCTCGTCGCCATCGCGGGTGGAGGTGAAGGCCAGGTGTCGCCCGTCGGGCGACCAGGCGGGGCCCTGGCTGTCCCCCGGGCCCGAGGTGAGCTGTTGGAGACCGCTGCCGTCCGGGTTGATGAGGAAAACTTCCAGATTGCCCCGGCGCTTTCGCCGGCTGCTGAAGGCGATCTTGTCCCCCCGGGGAGACCAGGCGGGGGTGGTGTTGTACACCCCCTCGAAGGTGATGCGCCGGGGGCCGGAGCCGTCGGCGCCCAGGATGTAGAGTTGCGGAGAGCCCGAGCGGCTGGAGACGAACACGAGCTGCTTGCCGTCGGGCGACCAGGCGGGCGAGATGTCGATGGCCCAGTGGCGCGTGAGGCGGCGGAGGCGGCGGCTGGCGACCTCCAGGAGGTAGACCTCGAAGTTGTCCCCATGGGCGAGGGTGAGGGCGAGCCGCTTGCCGTCGGGCGACCACAACCCTGCCAGGGCGGCCCCCCTCTCCCAGGGCACCCGCCACTCGCCCTTTTCCTCCATGAGGTAGACCTGCGGCTGGCCCCCCTTGTAGGAGGTGTAGGCCAGGCGAGCGCCGTCGGGGGAGACGGAGGGGGAGAGGTTGATGGAGCCGTTGCGAGTGAGCTGGACGATGTTGTAGCCGTCGTAGTCCATGCGGAAGATCTCTTTGTTCCCCCGCCGGCGGGAGACGAAGACGATCTGGGTGTCGAACACCCCCTCCACCCCGGTGAACCTCTGGATGACGGCGTTGGCGAACTTGTGGGCGAGCAAGCGGTACTCGCCCACGGGGTAGATGTAGCGCTTTCCGAGCTCGAGGGTGCCCCGCACCACGTCGAACAGACGCGCCTCCACCCGGAGCTCCTGCCCCTCCACCAGGTAGCCCCCCTTGACGAGGGCCTCCGTGCCGACGATGTTCGCCCACTCGGGGAAGTTCTGCTCGCGCAGCGTGAGCCCCGCCCGCTGCGGGTCCTCCAGGTAGGAGGCGCGGTCGAAGACCCGGAAGAGGCCGGAGTTCTCCAAGTCGTCCGAGATGACTTGGGCAAGCTTGAGGGCCAGGGTGGGCTGCCGGTCGGCCACTCCCAGGCGCTTGAACTCGGGGAGGGCGATGGGGAGCTTGCGGGCGGCGGGGGAGTAGAGGTCGAGGTAGATGCGGCCCGGGGGCTGGGCGGAGGCCTGAAGGACAAAGAGGATCGCCCCCAGCGCGAGAGCCGCCCCGAACCACCCCCCTCGCCCCATCCCTCTTCCCTCAGGCCTCCGGGTTGTGGAAGCGGACGCCGATGTCCAGCACATCCCGGCCCAGCTCGGCCGGGAAGGGAGGAAGGGGATCGATCTTCTCCACCGCCCGCAGGGCGGAGTTGTCGAAGTGGATGTTGCCGCTCGAGCGCTCCACCCGGATATCCCGTATGGAGCCGTCCCGGAGCACCCGGAAGGTGACCACGGCCACCATCCGCTCCCGCCCGGGCAGGTTCCCGGGAAGGTTCCAGCTGTTGTGGACGGACTCAATGATC
>JBHIBR010000066.1:0-7938 GCA_046759145.1 Nitrospinota bacterium
GAGAGGGGAAAATTCATTGGGAGTTTCCTTTCAAAGGGGAAAGCGCCCTTCCCTCACCTCCGGCACGACCGAATGGGATACCCCTATCTCCGCACCAAGGGCTCCCCCCGGGCGCAGCGGAAACCTTTGACCATGTTCTTCCAGCTGGGGTGGTAGCGGTGGGTGCAACTGCACCCGCCCCCCGGGTCGCACAGCACCTTAAAGCCCGCTCCCTCCGGGCCCTCGGCGGGGCTCGTGGTCCACTCCCATATGTCGCCGCGCTTCTCGATGGCCTTGGCGCGGCAGGCCTGGAGCCACTCCTCCGCCCGCGGCAGGCGCTTGCCCGCCCAGGCGCAGTAGTCGCGGGCCTCGAACCAGGTGACGAGAACCACCGGCTCCTCCCCCATCCCGGCGGGGAAGGTCCCTTTGGCCCAGTACTCCGGGGCGGGCTTCGCCGTGGCATCCAGATAGGCCTTGTACTCCCGGTTCGTCACCTCGTGGCGGTCGAGGGGACCAGAGCCCCCTCCCCCTGCCAGGAAGAGCAGGAGACCACCCAATGCGAGGAGCCGCAATCCCTTCGGCCAGGCCATCTCCACCTCCCATGCCCGAGGGGCCTCGCCGCGGGGCTCGCCCGGCCTCACCGGCTCGCCTCGGCGGTGGCCTCTTCCTCTGCTGCTGCGGCGGCGGATAGGACTCGCTCGTGTACCTGCAGGCGGACGGAAACGTAGGTCAGCACAATCGCCGAGAGGAACAGCCCCACGGCGAGCGGGCTCTTGAACAACGCCTCGAACCAGTCGCCCCGCGAGATCAACAAGGCCTTGCGAATACTCGCCTCCATCATCGGGGTGATCAGAAAGGTGATCACGAGCGGCGCATCCGGGATCCCCAACTGCCGCATGCCGAACCCCACCAGCCCGAAGACGAGCATGATGACCACGTCGTACGGGTTTCCCTGGAACGAGTAGCTGCCGATGATCGCCATCATCACGATCAGCGGGATCAAGACATGCCGGGGAAGCTGGCCGAGGCGCGCGTAGAGGAGCGCAAATATGCGGCCGATCCCCAAGTTGAAAAAGTTTCCGATGAACAAGATGATGAACAGGGAATAGACGACCGTCGGATAGAGCTCGAACATCCTCGGAGAGGGCGTCGCCCCCTGAAGCATCAAGGCTCCCCCGATGAGGGCCGCGCCGGAGCTTCCCGGGATCCCGAAGGCAAGCAGGGGGATCAGGGTGGGCCCCACGGTGGCGTTGTTGCCCGACTCGGCCGCGGCGACGCCCTCCAGCACGCCCGTCCCGATCCCTTTCTCAGGAGAGGCCTGCTTCGCCACGCTGAAGGAGAGGAAGGCCCCCACCGTCGAACCCAAGCCGGGCAGCATTCCCACGAAGGAGCCCACGCCGAGCCCGATCAGCATCTCCTTCCAGGCGCGGATGTATTCGCGGAATGTGAGCCCTTCGCCACGTCTCATGAACAATGTCGAGATGGCTTCCTGGGTCACCTTGGCGGCGCGGCTCTCCTTCAGGAGCGCCGCGCTCTCCTCCAACATCCGCGACATGGCAAAGATGCCGATCATGAGGGGGATTAGGTGGATGCCCTCCTGCAGCCACCACAGGCCGAACGTGTTGCGCGAGACCCCGCCGATCGGGTCGGAGCCGATCGTCCCGACGAACAGGCCCAGCGCCGCGCTCAGCATCCCCTTCGCGAAGTGGCGGCCGCTCAGGGCACCCAGCAAGGTGACGGCAAGCAGCACGAGCCAAAAGCGCTCCGAGGGCCCGAACCTGAGCGCCACCAGAGCCAGGGCCGGCGCGACGAGGATGGTGATGACGTCGCTCAGCGTGTCGCCCGTGACCGAGGCGTACAAGGCCATCAGGATCGCCTTCCGCCCCTGACCCCTTTGCATCAGCTTGTAGCCGTCATACACGGTGGCGGCGGCCTCCGGCGTGCCCGGGGTGGCGAAGCTGATGGCGGAGATGGAGCCCCCGTAGACCGCCCCTTTGTAGAGGCCGATCAGAAGGCCCAGGGCCGAGGCCGTGTCCATTTGGAACGTGAGGGGGAGCATCAGGGCGATGCCTGTGGAAGCCGTGAGGCCGGGAATCGCCCCTACGCCCACGCCGATGGTCACGCCCACGGCCAGCCAATACAACGTGCGAAAGGTAAAGACGAGGGACAGCGCTTCTGCGAAGGCCTCTGGCTGAAACACCTTAGATCCTTCTCTCCCGCAAGCGACCTAGAATGGCAAAATCCCAGGTGGCAACTGGATGCCGATGAGCCGGAAGACGGCATAAACGATGGCCGTCACCACAAAACCGGCGACCAGGGAACTGCTCCAAGGGCGCATTCCCAGCGAATACATGAAAATCGGAAGAAAAAACGGGCTGACGAGCAAAAATCCCACTCGGACGATCAACTCGAAATAGACCCAGCAGCCCGCCAGCACCGCCAGGCAGAAGAAGAACGCCCTCCAGGTCATCCCCGACAACTCCTGAATCCGCTCTTTGCGCCAGCCGTCCAGGACGAGGACGACGGTGAAGACCATCATCGAGACCACGCCCACAACGGGGAAGAAGCCCAGGGTGAAGCCATCCCGCAGCTTCTCGTGCACCCAGGGGGACAATTGAAGATGGATCAGAAAGAGGGCCAGACAGACCGTGAGGAGAGACCCGACGCCTTGGTTGGTCCGAAGCCAATCTTGAAGGCCCTTCTTGCGGCCGGGGGCTTCACCAGACAAGGGCACAGTTCCTCCTTTGCGGCCCAGGCCGGCGTGACTCGCCGGCCTGGGCCAGAGCGGACAGCAAGTGGAGAAAGCGGTTCAGCATCTCCCCGCCACAGCGGGGAGCCTCTTCCTATGCTCCGTCTGCCCCTTCCACCGGGAGAAGCAGGCGACCGAGAGGTTGCCCGGCCGCGGGAGTTACTATTTCTCCAAAAGCTTCACCGCGCCTTTCAGGTTCTCGACCAACTGGCGATATTCTTTCCGGGCCTCCTTCCGGGGCACGAAGATGATCTCCTCGCCGACCTTCTTGATCAGCTTCCTCACGGCCTTGTGCTTGAGCAGCTTGCCGATTTTCTCCGAAAGTTCATCGGCGACCGCGTCCGGGGTGTCGGGATGCACGCCCACCCAGCGGGGGAAGCTCGCGCCCTTCAGACCCAGCTCCTTCGCCGAAGGAACCCCCTTGAACTGCTTCTTAAGTTTCTTGCTGAGGGGCAAGGGGCTGGTGTTGACGACCGCGACCGCCCGGCCCGGGACCAAGCCCTTGCCCGTCGAGGCCGTGACGGCGACCAGATGGATGTGCCCCCCGAGGAAGTCACTTACGGCCTTCCCCGTGCCGGAGTACGGGACGTAGGTCAGTTTGAGCCCAAGCTGGTCGAAGAAAAACGCCTGGGCCAGCGACAGGGACTGCGAGCCCCCCACGGTGAGTTTTCCGGGGTTCCGCTTGGCGTAGGTCTTCAATCCATCCAGCGTGGCCCAGGGCTTGCCAGGCGCGCTCAAGAGGATGGAGCGGAACGAAGAGACATAAACGACGATCTTGATCTGATCGGGCTGAATGGGCGGGCTTTTCTCCTTGAGAAGCGCGATGACCGGGGTCGAGCTGGCCTGAAGGATGGTGCAGCCGTCCGCCTTTTTGCTCAATACCCACTTCCAGCCCACGACGCCCGAAGCGCCCGGCTTGTTCCGCACGCGCATGGCCATGCCGAAGACGTCGAAGGACGCCGAGGAGAGGATGCGCGCCCAGCGGTCGGTGCCGCCGCCCGGCGAGAAGGGAACCACCCAGGTAATGACGTTCCGCGGGCACTTCAGCGCGGCCTCGGCCGGGGGCAAACCGACCAGCGCGAGACCAAGAACCAGGAGAGTGACGAAGGCTCTCGAGAGGTACCTCATCTCATACCTCCTCCTCTCTGTCGCCGGCGCGCCCCTGGCCAAGAGCGGCTCCTGACCGTGGGCCTCCGCGACGGGGTGAACATCCCTGCGGGAGCGAGCCGTCCCCCGCGGCGCCCAACGTCCCGCGGGGGGCCGCGACAAGGGAGCGGCCCCCGGTGGTCCAGACACCTCTCCCCGGACGGTGGCGACGAGGCCCGATCACATGGCACCCTCTCGAACCGAACCCGGCACACGGTCCGCCTTGCGCCCGACCGGCCGCCCCGCCCAGCCTGTTCGGAGGAGGTCACCCCAAATTCCTCATCCGACCCACCCCTCGTATGAGGCAATAACATTTTCTAGAATGCCAACTCCCACTTGTCAATGCCCGGGGTGGCGGCGGGCAAGCCCCTGCAGGCTCCCCATCGCCGAGAACGCGCCGAGGCTGGGAAGGCCTTTTCCCTTGTGGTAGTTTTGGGCTTCAGCAACAGGAGCTTTTTGCCGCGCCAGGGGCCACGCGGCCCCGGGCGGACTCCGAATTCTTCTGGGCCCCCAGAAGGCACAGGGGCTCAGGAGAACTGGCGTTTCCGCTCCGGCCCGGCGGCCGGGGTGTGCCGCGCGGGCGCGGACGCGCGGCGGGATGGCTACGCGCCTGCCATCTAGCGGAGGTTAGCGCCGTGGGCCTGTGGGGGGGAAAGCGGGAGAACCCCTTGGGGGTTTCCTTCCCCGCGGTGTTGGCGGCACTCTCCCGCGCCTTCGACCTGGCCGAGGGGCGGGCGCCCGGCCACAGCTTGCGGGTGGCCTACATCTGCCTCCGGCTGGCCGCCCTCCGCAGGCGGTCGGCGGCCGCCACCCTGGACCTCTTCTACGCCGCCCTCCTCCACGACGCGGGCCTCTCCTCCCTGAACGCGGAGCTCATCCGGGCCCCCGGCCGTTTCCCGCAGGACGAGTTTCTCATCCTTGCCCGCCATGTGGGCTCCCCCTGGGGAGAGCTCGCGGAGTATCTCACCGAGGACGGGGAAGGCCACCTGTCCCGGGCGCTGAGGGCCCACCCCGACCAGGGCCGCGCCCTGGCCGACGCCATGGGGATGCCCCGCGCGGTAGGCCGGATGGTGGCGGCCCACCACGAACTGCCCGACGCGACCGGCTACCCCCGGGGGCTGCGGGGAAGGCGCATCCCCTGGGGAGCCCGCGTCCTCGCCCTTGCGGACAAGGTGGAGGCCGCCTGGAGCTACTTCTTCCGCCAGGATCTGGATGCGGTCCACGAGTTTCTCCGGGCGCAGCGCCACCTGTTCGACGGCACCCTCTACGACGCCTTTCGGGGGGAGCTCGCCCGGGAGAGCGATTCTTGGGACCAGCTCGACCGGCCGGACCTCGCTCAGGTTGTCCTCCGGCTCCTCCCCCGGGGGTGGGACACCCCCACGGGGGAGGAGCTGGAGCGGGCGTGCGCGGCCCTCGCCTCCCTGGCAGACGAGCGGAGCCGGTACCCCCTGCCCCACTCCCTCGGGGTCGCTGCCCTCGCCGAGCGCATGGGCGCGCGCTCCGGGCTGCGGGGGGGGCGCCTCTACCGGCTCAAGCTCGCCGGCCTGCTGCACGACCTGGGCGTCCTCGGGGTGCGAGGGGCGGTGCTGGAAAAGCGCGGTCCGCTCGAGCCGGAGGAGCGCGCGGAGGTGCGCACCCACGCCTACCTCACCCAGATGGCCCTGGCCGAGGTTCCCGGCTTCGCCGCTCCCGCCCGCTGGGCGGGCGGCCACCACGAGCGGCCCGACGGGAAGGGTTACTGGCGAGGGCTGAGGGATGGAGAGCTTGAGGTCGAGATGCGGCTCCTCGCCCTTGCCGAGAGCTACCTCTCCCTCACCTCCGACCGGCCCCACCGCGACGCCCTCAGCCGGGAGGAGGCGCTCTCCCTCATGATGGAGGAGGAGCGGGGGAAGTTCGACGAGAGCCTCTTCGGTGCGCTCTTGGTCGAGACGGCGAAGGGGGTGGGCCTTGGCGTGTGGAGCTCAGGCTAAGAAGGGGCTCCCGCTCCGGCCTGCCAGCCGGTAGCGGGCCAGGGCGAGCGGTCGGCTCGCGGTGGCGTAGCAGTAGGCGCAGCCCTGGGGGCAGGTGTCGTAGGCGCCGATGTCGCGGCTCTCGCTGCAGCCGCACTGCTCCCGGGTGGGCCGCGCGCGGGAGGGGGCCGCCCGGTCGGGGAACAGCCGGCTCACGAACTCCCCATCCACGCAGCGCGCCCTCTCCACTCCCTCTCCCACGAGGTAGTCCGAACAGCAAGCGCCGAGCCGGATGCCGAGGGGGAGAGCAAGGCCCGCCAGGGAGCGGACGAGGGAGCGTTTCTCCTCCTCGGGCGGGTCCTCAAAACGCCGGCCCCGGGCCTCCAGGGGGGCGAAGTTGCGCCGCACCTTGCCGTAGAGCGCGACGAAGCTCGTGATGCACTGGCGGGTGTAGCCGGCGAGCGCACGGGCCAGCTCCCCGAAGCGCTCAAGCCTCTCACCCGCGGGCGTGCGGTTGCTCAACACGATGGGGTCGAAGCGCCAGATGACGCGCTCAGGCCCCAGCCGCTCGGAGAGGCGCCGGAAGGTGTCCAGGGCGGCCCGCGGGGCGGGCACGTGGGTCTCCAACCCCCGGGGAAGGCCCGTGAGGGTGAAGTGGAAGTAGTAGCGGTAGCCCCTCCCGTCGAGCTCCCCGAGGTAGGGGAGGAGCGGCCGGGGGTTCTTGGTCCAGAAGATGATTGCCCGCACGTCCTCGGGCTTGAGCGAAACGCGGTACTCAGCCCCTCCGTAAGGGTTGCGGTAGAGCGCCTCGCCCGCCCGGATGCGACCCAGGAACCACTCAGCGTAGAGGGCGGGGATGTCGGTGCGGCGGGAGGCGCTGATGAGCCGCACCGCTAGAGCCCCAGCACGTCCGCCATGGAGTAAAGGCCCTTGGGCTTGCCCACCACCCACTTGGCGGCCCGCAGCGCCCCCAAGCCGAAGTTGTCCCGGCTCGTGGCCCGGTGGGTGATCTCCAGACGCTCCCCCGTGCCGAAGAAGTACACCGTATGCTCCCCCGCCACATCGCCCCCGCGGAGCGTCTGCATTCCGATGGCCCGCGCCGGGCGGACCCCCGTCTGGCCCTGGCGGGCGAAGACGGCCTCCTGCCCAAAATCCCGCCCTGTCGCGCCGGCCAGGACCTCGCCCAGGCGAAGGGCCGTCCCGCTGGGGGCGTCCACCTTGAGTTTGTGGTGGGCTTCGAGCACCTCGGCGTCGAAGGCGGGGCCGAGGAGCCGGGCGGCCTCGGCCACGAGGCGGAACATGACGTTCACCCCCACACTCATGTTGGGGGCGAAGACGAGGGGAAGCTCCTCTCCCAGCGATTCCATCTCCGCGCGCAGGGAGGGGGGAAACCCCGTCGTGCCCACCACCGCCGCCATCCCCGCCCGGGCGGCCGCGCGCGCGTGCTCGAGGCTTCCCTCAGGGACCGAGAAGGAGAGCACAACCTGAGCCCCCCGCAAGGCTTCATCTATATCATCCGTCAGGGCGACCCCGCTCTTCCCCGCCCCCGCCACCTCGCCCGCGTCCCGACCCAGGGCCGGGTGGCCCTTGCGCTCGAGAGCGCCCGCGAGCTCCATCTCGGGGTCCTCCTTGATGAGGCAAACCAGCCGGCTCCCCATCCGCCCCGCCGCCCCTGCCACCGCCGCGCGAAGTGCCATGGTAACCTCCACGAAAGGACCACCTCAAAAGCATTATGTAGAGATATCGAATTTCATCCTTCTACACAGCACTTCCTATAAACCCATAGACGGGCATTATGACGATGATTACTATAATCATGAGCTCTGTAGATCCCATTACTCTAAAGTCACTTCTTCTCATATATCATTTGGGCCACAAACCCGATTAATAAAACGCCTCCTCCCTCACCTCCCCCTCGTAGAGCAGGCGCGTCTCCCCCTCCAGGCGGACCTCCCCAAAGCCCTCCCCGGCTCGCCGGAAGTGGATGGTGAGCACCTCGCCCCCGCGCGTGCGCACCTCCACGGGAGAGTCCACCTCCCCCCGGAGGGCCGCCACCAGGGCGGCCGCCGTGGCGCCCGTCCCGCAGGCGAGGGTCTCCCCCTCCACGCCGCGCTC
>JBHIBR010000067.1:0-7889 GCA_046759145.1 Nitrospinota bacterium
GGATGAGCCCGCTGCGGTGTCCAGCCGCCACGCCCACGTCGGCGTCGTGCGCCTCGCCGGGGCCGTTCACCTCACATCCCATGACGGCCACGGTGATGGGCATCTCCACGTGGGCGAGGTCGCGCTCGAGCTCCGCCGCCAGCTTGTCCACGTCGATCTGGACCCGGCCGCAAGAGGGACACGCCACCACGCTCACGCCCCTCTGGCGCAGGCGCAGCGACTTGAGGATCTCGTAACCCACCTGCACCTCCTCCGCCGGGTCGGCGGCGAGGGAGACGCGGATGGTGTCCCCGATCCCCTCGTAGAGGAGTATGCCGAGGCCGATGGCGCTCTTGATGGAGCCCGAGCGGAAGGTGCCCGCCTCGGTGATCCCCAGGTGGAGGGGGTAGGCCACCTTCTGGGCGAGGAGGCGGTAGGCCTCTACGGTGCGGAAGACGTCGGACGCCTTGAGGGAGACTTTTGTGTCGTAGAAACCCCGCTTCTCGAGCATGGCCAGGTGGCTGAGGGCGCTCTCCACCATGGCTTCGGGCGTGGCGCCGTCGTACTTGGCGAGGAGGGGCTTCTCCACGCTGCCTGAGTTCACCCCCACCCGGATGGGGAGCCCCCGGTCCCGGGCGCAGGCCACCACCTCGCTCACCCGCCTCTCGCCGTTGATGTTGCCCGGGTTGATCCGCAGGCAGTCGGCCCCCGCCTCCGCCGCGGCGATGGCGAGGCGCCAGTCGAAGTGGATGTCCGCCACGAGGGGGATGCGGATCTGGGGCCGGATCTGCCCGATGGCCCGGGCGGCCTCCAGGTCGGGGACGGCCACCCGGGTGATCTCGCAGCCGGCGGCCTCCATGCGGTGGATCTGCTCCACGGTGGCGCGCACGTCCCGGGTGTCCGTGGTGCACATGGACTGGACGCGGATGGGGGCGTCGCCGCCCACCTGGACGTCTCCCACGCGGATGGGTCGGCTCTTCCTGCGACGGATGGACTCAGCTTCCACCACGCCCCCCGGGTGAAGACTCCTACTTTAGGAAGATATTAACGATGTCGTTGTAAAACGCAAACAGCATCAGGGCGACGATGAGGACGAACCCCACCCGCTGGGCCATCTCTCGGTTCCGCACGCTCACGGGCCTGCGGAAGATGGCCTCCACCAGGAAGAAGGCGATGTGCCCCCCGTCCAGGATGGGGATGGGAAGGAGGTTCAGGATGCCCAGGTTGATGCTCAAAATGGCGGTGAAGAAGGCCAGGTTGAGCAGCCCCGCCCGGGCGCTCTGGCCCGCGATCTGGGCGATCCGGAGGGGGCCGCCGATGTTGTCGGAGGGGATGGTGCGGTTGATGATCTTGTAGATGCTCACCACCGTGAGCTCGACGATCTGGTAGCTGCGCACCGTCCCCCGCCAGAGGGCGGTGAGGGGGTCGTAGCGCCGGGTGAGGAACTCCCCCTTGGCCCGCACCCCGATGAGCCCCACGCGCTTTTCCTCGCCCAAGATGTTCTTGACGGTGCGGGACTCGGGGACGACGGTGAGGCCGAGCTCCCCGGCCCCGCGCGCGATGGTGATGCGCAGCTCCTTGCCCGCGCTCTTGTGGACGATCTCGGCCAGCTCCTCCCACCGCGAGATGCGCCTCCCCTCGATGGCCACGATGCGGTCGCCGGGCTGGATCCCCGCCCGGGCGGCGGGCGAGCCCGGCGAGGTGGCGCCGACGGTGGTGCTGAGGACGGGCACCCCGACCATGTACACAACCCATAGCAGCAAGATGGCGAAGCCGATGTTGAAAAGCGGCCCCGCGACCACCACTGCGAGGCGCTGCCCCACCGGCCGCAGGAAGAAGAGTTTTTCGGGCTCCGGTGCCGCCACCAGCTCCGAGGGGTTCTCCCCCAGCAGCTTCACGTAGCCCCCAAGCGGGATGACCGAAATCCGGTAGTCCGTCTCCTCGCGTCTGAAGCCCCACAGGCGCTTTCCGAATCCCAGCGAGAAGCGCTCCACCCCGATGCCCAGGTGCCTCGCCACAAGATAGTGCCCCATCTCGTGGACGAAGATGAGGGCCCCCAGCACCACGATGGCCCAGAAGATGGTCGCCAAGGTTCAGCCTCTCAGCGGCCCGCAGGCGGGGAGGCCGGCAGCCGGGGCGGCCGGACCACTTCCACATCGGGCGGGACCTGGAAGCGGAAGAGCGAGGGCGCGAGCTCGACCCCTTCTTCCACCCGGGTGAACCGCACGGAGGTCAGGTTCCCCATCGGGTCCAGGATGGCCGTCTCCAGGATCTGGAAGCTCTTCGCGCCCACCACGAGGGTGAGCTTCTGGATGGAGCCTCCCGTTCGGTGGACCGAGCCCTCGCGGGGGATGAGCTCGAGCCGGTAGTTCCCCTTCCCATCCCGGGGCGATTCCAGGAGCCGGAAGCGGAACGTCTTCCGCAGGTCTCCGCTCCCCCCGAGGAAGGTGGCCGGCGTCGGGCTTGCGAACGCCCTCCCCACGGGGCTCACGATGACCTGCTTGAGGCGCGGCGTGTAGACCCAGAAGGTCTCCCCATCGCTCACCAGGAGCTGGGGCTCAGGCGACTGGTACTCCCAGCGCACCCGCCCCGGCTTGTGGATGTACACACGGCCCTGCGAGAGCTGGCTTGTCCCGAGCGTCTTGAGCCTGTTCTCCTGCTCGAAGGAGGCGACGAGGGTGCGGGTGGACTCGTACTTCGCCTGGAGGCGGTCCACCAACTTCTCCAGCCTCAGCGCGCGCCCCGGGGAGGGCGCGGCCACCAACGCCCAAAAAACCAAAAGGGCCAAGAGCGAACGGCCCTCCCATGCCGAACCAGGTCGCCACGTTACCATCGCCATGAACTTATTCTATGTGCCCCCCGGGGCAGTGTCAACAAACCGGCCACACACCGGGCCCTCAGAAATAGTCGTCCAGTTCGCCGCGCGAGCGGTAGCGCAGCCGCCTACGGGGATGGCCCGCTCGAAAGACGGGCAGGAGGAGGAGGCCTGCCGCGAAGCCGCCCACGTGGGCGAACCAGGCAACCCCGGACTCGACGCCTATCGAGAGGCTCCCGTTGATGAGCTGCACCACGATCCAGAAACCAAGGACCACTACCGCTGGAAGGTGCACGACGCGCCAGAAATAACCCAGAGTCACGAGGGTGAGCACCCGGGCCTTGGGAAAGAGGATGAGGTACGCCCCCAGCACCCCCGAGACCGCCCCGCTCGCCCCGATGACGGGCACTTGGGAGGCGGGGTTCACCAGGATGTGCGCCCAGGCGGCCACCAGGCCGCAGAGGAGGTAGTAAGAGAGAAAGCGGCCCCGCCCCAGGGTGTCTTCGATGTTGTTCCCGAAGATCCAGAGATAGAGCATGTTCCCCCCCACGTGGAGTATCCCTCCGTGGAGGAACATGGAGGTGAGCGTGGTGAGCTGGACCGGGAGGGCGGCCGGATAGGCCACCACCAGGGAGGGGATGGCGCCGAACTGGTAGACAAAGTGCGGCTGGTCTTGGCCCAGGCCCAGTTGGTAGAGGAAGATGAGGACGTTTAAGGCGATCAGAGTCACCGTGACCACCGGGAAGCGCTCGGTGGGGTTGTCGTCTTTGAGGGGGATCACGACCTAGTCCTCTTCCGTCTCGAGCTCGAACCCCTCCCGGGCCAGGAGAGCAGCCGTCACGCCCACCCCCGGGCCCTCGCCCCCCTCGCGTCGGTCCACCGAACGTCGGTTCACCGAACGGTGGACGCGACGGAGGCCGCAGGAGGGGCTCCCTTCCTTGAGCAGCGCCCGGCGGCAGCCCACCGCCCGGGCCCGCCCTAGCGTCTCACGGGCCCCCCGGAGGTAGGCATCCGTCACGTCCCGGCCTCGCTCATCCACGCGGCGCCCCCTCCCCTCCCGGACGGAGCTGCCATCCTCATCTCCCCCCTCCCCCTCCCCATAGAACCAGGCGGCGGGCCGCGGCGTACCGAGGCCTCCCAGCTCCTCGGGGCAGAGGGGGAGCGCCCTTCCCTCTTCCAGAAGGCGCAGGGCCTTGGGGTGGGGCTTGCTCCCCCCGTCGTGGCGGCAGTGGACGCCCGCCAGGCATGCGCTCACGAGGACGAGGTCGCCCGTCCCCCCTTGCCCTCCGCTCATAGGCCCTCCCTCAAGCGCCCCGGAAACTCCCCAGGAGCGGGGAAAGAATGACTTCGCCCCCTGGCGCCCCTGCGCCGCGGAGCCGCACCCTCCTGCCCGCGACTTCCAGGCGCCCCTCGGCGAAGTAGCGCACCGCCAGGGGGTAAATCCGGTGCTCCTGGACGAGGATGCGGGCCGAGAGGCTCTCCTCGGTGTCGTCCTCCAGGACGGGTACGGCCGCCTGGAGGACGATGGGCCCCGTGTCCACCCCCTCGTCCACCAGGTGAACGGTGCACCCCGCCACCTTCACACCCGCCCGCAGGGCCTTCGCCTGCGCCCGGAGGCCCCGGAAGGATGGGAGGAGGGCGGGGTGGATGTTCAGGACCCTGCCCCCAAAGCGCCGCACAAAGGCGGGCCCCAGCACGCGCATGTATCCCGCAAGGCAGATGAGGCCGCTCCTCCTCTCCTCCAGCGCCTCGGCAAGGCGCCCCTCGTAGTCGGGCGCCTCGGGGTCGAAGTGGACCGCCTCGACGCCGAAGCGGCGGGCTCGCTCAAGGGCGGGGGCGTCGGGGACATCGCTCGCAACGAAGACCACCCGAGCGGGGAAGTCTTCCTCCGAACAGGCTTCCAGGAGGGCCTGGAGGTTGCTCCCCCGGCCCGAGGCGAGGACCGAGACCCGGAGCTTTCCTCGTTCGGTGGACCGATCACTCATTGGCCAAGCCCCAGCGAGCCCCGTACCACGACCGTTCGGTGGACCGAGGGCTCCTCCCCCTCCGCCCGGGTCGGTCCACCGAACGGGCGAACCTCCCCAACCCGGTAAAAGACTTCGCCCGCCGCACGGAGCGCTTCCTCCGCCTCTCCCGCCCGCTCCGGGTGGACTGCCAGCACCATACCGAGGCCCAGGTTGAAGACGCGTAGCATCTCCTTCTCTTCCACGGGCCCCCGGCGGGCGGCAAGGCGGAAGATGGGAGGAACGGGCCAGGAGCCCGCCCCCAGCTCAGCGGCGAGGCCGGCCGGCAGGATGCGCGAGAGGTTGCCGGGGATCCCACCCCCGGTGATGTGGGCGGCTCCTGCCAGGAGCCCCCGCCCGGCGAGGGCGAGAAGGGGGCGGGCGTAGATGCGGGTCGGGCGCAGGAGCTCCTCCCCCAGGGGGCAGCCCAGCTCGGGCACCGGCGCAGGCTCCCCCCACTCGCTCTCCGGGAAAATGCGGCGGATGAGGGAGAAACCGTTGCTGTGGAGCCCCGAGGAAGGGAGGCCCAGCAGGAGGTCTCCCGCCCGCAGGGCGCTCCCGTCCACCAGGCGCTCGCGCTCCACCCATCCCACGGCGAAGCCCGCCAGGTCGTAGCTCCCAGGGGGGTAACAATCCGGCATCTCGGCCGTCTCGCCACCCAGAAGGGCGCAGCCCGCCTCCTGGCAGCCCCGGGCAATGCCCTCGAAGAGCGCGCCCAGGGCCTCCTCCTCGAGCCTGCCCGCCGCCACGTAGTCGAGGAAGAAAAGGGGCTCCGCGCCGTGGGTGAGGACGTCGTTCACGCACATGGCCACCAGGTCCACCCCGACCTCCCGATGAGCGCCCAGGGCCTGGGCGAGCTTGAGCTTGGTGCCCACCCCATCGGCGCTCGCCACGAGGACGGGTTGCCGCTTCCCCTCCCGCAAGGCGAAGAGCCCGCCGAAGTCCGCAAGCCCCTCCAGCACCTCCGGGCGCCGGGCGGCCGCCATGAGGCGCTTAGCCCGGGCGGCCACCTCCTCGCCCTTGTGCAGGTCCACCCCAGCCGACCGGTAGGTGAGGGGAAATTCCACTGCCTCGCCAAGCGCCTCAGGCCCGGGCCGCGTGGGCGAGGCTCCGGAGGAGGGCTACGTTGTCCGAGTGGCCGGTCTTTTCCGCAACCACCCGGCCGCGGATCGGGCGTCCCAGCAGGTAGAGGTCGCCCATGAGGTCCAGCACCTTGTGGCGGGCGAACTCATCGGGGAAGCGCAACTCGGTGTTGATGACCTTCTCGTCGTCCACCAGGATGAGGTTGTCGAGCCTCCCCCCGCTCGCGAGGCCCAGCCGCTCGAGCTGCTCCACCTCCCGCAGGAAGCCGAAGGTGCGGGCAGGGGCGACCTCGCGCTTGAACGTCTCGGGGCCGGAGTGGACGTACTCGAACACCTGCCGGCCGATGGGCGGGGGATAGTCAAGGGTGTAGGTAATGGAGAAACCCTCGGCGGGCTCCAGCCGGAGGAAGCCCTCCTCACTCCCCTCCTCCCCCACCACGTAGGGCCTCTCCACCACGAACTCGCCTGCCGGTTCGTCCTGCTCCTCCAGGCCTCCGCCTTCAATGATCTGGCAGAAATCCAGGGCGGAGCCGTCCATGATGGGCACCTCGTCGCTGACCTTCACCAGCAGGTTGGAGATGCCGTAGGCGTGGAGGACGGCCATGAGGTGCTCGATGGTGCGGGCCACCACGGGCCCGTTGCGGATGGTGGTGGCGTAGTCGGTGGACTCGACGAAGTCCACCAGGGCGGGCACCGTCCCCTCCAGGGTGATCTTGCCAAACTGGATCCCGCTCCCGGGCGGGAGGGGCTGGAGGATGAGGCCCGTCTTGAGCCCCGAGTGTAGGCCCTGACCGCAGAGCACCACGCTGCGGCGGAGGGTGCGCTGAGGGAGCGATCTGGGCCGGCGAGCGCGCTGGGGGGCCAGGCCCAGGGTGCGGAGCTTGCGCTGCAAGGCGGCGGGCTTGAGCTGGAGCCGCCTGGCCACCGCCTCCACGTCCCATTCGTTGCGCGCCAGGTGGTAGGCGAGGAACTTCCTCTCCCAGGCCCGGCGCGCCTCGCGAAGGGAGGAATCCCCCTCCTCCGGGACCCCGGCGGAGGTGAGGGCGCCCTCCCTCAAGTGGGGGGGCAGGTGCTCGGCTCCGATGCGCGGCGCGCTCACTTCCTCCGCGAGCCGCACCAGCAACGCGCGGAGCTCCGCCAGGTTGCCCGGCCAGCCGAAAGCCGCCAGGGCGGCCTGGGCCTCCGCGTCGAGGCGCTTGGGGGGAAGACCCCGGGCGGTGAGCTCCTCCGTCAGCATCCGCTCGGCGAGCAGGGGGATATCACCCCGCCGCTCCTGGAGGGCAGGGAGGTGGAGGATGTGTCGGCCGAGGACCTCCCCCAGCTCGCGGGCGAGCCTGCCTCGGGCCACGGCGTCGCCGGGTTCGGCCAGGAGCGCGGCCATGAGTCGCGCTCTGCCTCTTCCAGACTCCCCCTCTTCGAGGGCGCGGAGCTCCCCCAGCAGTTCCCGTTGCCCTTGGGGGTCCAGGCCCTCGAGCCCTTCCAGGTAGAGCGTCCCGCCCGAGGCGGCCCGGAAGGCCCTGGCGAGCCCCCCCTGCCCTTTTTCCCTTCGCTTCCCCCAACCGGCGCAGTGGAAGGGGACGAAGGCTCCGGCGGCTGTCCCCCCCCGGGCGTGGAGGGTGCGGGCCACCATCCCCTTGCCCGTGCTGGCCTCCCCCCATAGCAGGACGGGTTCCCGGTCCCGCGCCGCGCGGGCGATGGGCCCCCGCAGGGCGGCCACCGGGGGGTCCGCCCCCAGCAGGGCCCCGGGCGGGCCGCCCCCCCTCGCCGGAGGGGTGCCCGGCCCCGCGCCGCGCGGGCGCGGGCCGCCCCCGGGGCGGCCACCGGGGGATCCTCCCCCTGCAGGGCCCAGGGCGGTGGACCGGGTGAGGGCGGTCTCCGCCGGGCCAGCGCCGCTTTCACCGCCCGCAGGAGGCTTTCCATGGAGAAGGGCTTTTCGATGAAGTCAAAGGCGCCCAGTTTCGTCGCCTTGACGGCAGTCTCAATGTTGCCGTGGCCCGACATCACGATGAC
>JBHIBR010000068.1:0-7830 GCA_046759145.1 Nitrospinota bacterium
ACGTAGGCCTCGGGCTGGTAGTAGTCGTAGTAGCTGACGAAGTACTCCACGGCGTTGTGGGGGAAGAACTGGCGGAACTCGTTGTAGAGCTGGGCCGCCAGCGTCTTGTTGTGGGCGATGACGAGGGTGGGCTTGCCCAGCCGCTCGATGACGTTCGCCATGGTGAAGGTCTTCCCCGAGCCCGTCACCCCCAGGAGCACCTGGTGGTCCACCCCTTGGGCGATGTTCTCCACCAGGGCGGCCATGGCCTGGGGCTGGTCGCCCTTGGGCTCGAAGTCGGAGACGAGCTGGAATGCACTCATGGAAAAACGACGCTCCCGCCAGCGGGGGCGGGGGGGGTCAGCGACCCCGGGCGAGCTCCCGGTTGCTCATGGCCCCTCATGGCTGCCGGGGCTCAGAGGAATGGGCACTCTCGGCCCCGCCCGGTGGCGGGGCTCAGAGGGGACGGATGCCCGCAGGGATGAGGTACTTCTCCCAGTGCTCCCGCACCGCCCGCTGGGTCGCGGCATCCAACTGCTCGCGGAAGAGGAAGTAGGGTTTCTTAGGCGGCCGCAACAGGCGCAAACCCGCTTCGGAGGGCAAGCGATCCCCCTTGACCGCGTTGCACCGGCGGCACGCGGCGACCACGTTCGCCCAGGCCGTGCGCCCACCCCGGGCGCGGGGGACGATGTGGTCGATGGTCAAGCCCACATCCTGGCGCCCGCAGTACTGGCAGGTGAAAGCGTCCCGCCGAAAGACGTTGCGTTTGCTGAAACTGACCTCTCCCCTCCGGCGGACCCTCGCGTAGAACCGGAGGCGGATGACGGTGGGCAGGCGAAGCTGGAGCCGCTCGGAGCGCACGAGGAACCCGTCAGCCTCCACCTCGTCGGCCTTGCCGACGACGAGCATCCGGATGGCCCTCCGGGCAGTGCAGATGTGGAGAGGCTCATAGGTCTGGTTCAGGACGAGCACTCGCAGGCGCCGAAGCACGGGCTCTCTCCTCAATACCCAAACTTTGAAATATTTAATCGGGATTGCCGCGCGCTGTCAACTTCCGAATTGACCCTGTGGGCGGCCCCTCCCTAGAATGGACGGTCGATGGTGCGCGGCGGAGGAGCTTCCATGTCGGTTTGGCGGGCGCTGGGACGGGTGGTGCTGGGGCTTCTCTTCCTACTTGCGGCCTCGGTGGGGGCTGCGGGAGGCCTCCTGGTCGCCTACTACCGGGACCTCCCGGGAATCAAAGCGTTGGCCCAATACCGCCCCGAGACCATCACGCGGATCTACTCCCGCGCCCACCGCCTCATCGCCGAACTCTACCGCGAGCGGCGCATCCCCGTCTCCCTCTCCCGCGTCCCCAGGCGCCTCATCCAGGCGACCCTCGCCGTGGAGGACACCCGCTTCTACCAGCACCGGGGGGTGAGCCTGCCCGACATCGCCCGGGCCCTCTGGGAGGACCTGCGGGCGGGGCGGGTGGTCCAGGGGGGGAGCACCATCACCCAGCAGCTCGCCAAGGTGCTCTTCCTCACCCCCGAGCGGAGCCTCGCCCGCAAGGTGAAGGAGGCTCTCCTGGCGATCCTCATCGAGCGCCGCTACACCAAGGACGAGATCCTGGAACTCTACTTCAACCAGATCTACCTGGGGAGCGGCGCCTACGGGGTGGAGGCTGCCGCCCGGGTATACTTCGGAAAGGGCGTGGAGGATTTGAACCTGCCCGAGGCGGCCACCCTGGCGGCGCTTCCCAAGCGGCCCAGCTACTACTCGCCCTCCCGCAACAAGGCGCGGGCGGTGGCGCGGCGCAACCTGGTGCTGCGGCGGATGCGGGAAGAGGGCTACATCACCCCCCAACAGGAGGCCGAGACCGCCTCAGCCCCCATGGTGCTCGCCCCCCGGCTGGCCCAGACCACCGAGAGCGCCCACTTCGTCGAGCACATCCGGCGCTACCTGGAGGACGCCTACGGCGGGGGCGCTATCTACCGCGAGGGCTTGCACGTCTTCACCACCCTCGAGGTGGACCTCCAGCGCGTCGCGCAGGAGGCCCTGGTCTGGGGGTTGGACCATGTGAACAGAAGGCGCGGCTTCCGTCCGCCTGAGGAGCGGGCCAGGCGCCCGCTGCGGGCGGGGGACCTGGTCCAGGGGTACGTCACGCTGGCCAAGGAGGGAGAGGTGCGAGGCAGCTTCGCCGGCGCTGAGGCACGCCTCCGGCCTCCCGAGGATGTCCCCCTGCCCCAGCTCTCCCCAGGGGACCGGGTGCTGGGGCGGGTCGCATCGGCGGACCCGCGCGGCGGGGCGCTGGAGGTAGAGTGGGTGCCCGGCGCCGAGGGGGCGGTGGTCGCCCTGGACCCTAAGAGCGGGGCCATCCGGGCGATGGTGGGGGGCTACGACTTCCGGCGAAGCCAGTTCAACCGCGCCACCCAGGCCCGGCGCCAGCCCGGCAGCGCGTTCAAACCCCTGCTCTTCGCCTCCGCCTTCGAGAACGGCTTCACCCCGGCGGACATCTTCTACGACTCCCCCGTGCTCATCCGGAACCCCGCTACCCGCAAGATGTGGAAGCCGAAGAACTTCGGCGGAAAGTTCCGCGGGCCCGTGACCCTGCGGGTGGCGCTGGAGAAGAGCATCAACGTGGTGGCGGTGAAGCTCTTCAACCGGGTGGGGGGGCAGCGGGTCATCCACTACGCGCGGCGGCTGGGCATCCGAAACCCTCTGATGCCCTACCCCTCCATGGCCCTGGGGAGCTTCGAGGTGACCCCCCTGGAGCTCACCTCCGCCTACGCCACCTTCGCCGCAGGGGGGCTCCGGCCCGAGCCCTTCGCCATCCGCTACATCGCAAACAACGAAGGCCGTGTGCTCGAGGAGCACGTGCCCCGGGTGGACCGGGCCCTGCGGCCCGAGACGGCCTACCTCATCAGCCACCTGCTCAAGGGGGTGGTGACCCGCGGGACGGGCCGGGCGGCGCGCTCGCTGGACTATCCGCTGGCGGGGAAGACGGGGACGACGGATGAGTTCCGCGACGCCTGGTTCATCGGCTACACGCCCAGCATCGCCCTCGGGGTGTGGGTGGGAATGGACGACCACTCAGAGCTGGAGTTTCGCGCCACGGGGGCTGCCGCAGCCCTCCCCATCTGGAAGCGCGTCATGGCCCGCTGGCTCCAGGACAGGCCCCGGGAGGATTTTCCCGTCCCTCCCGGGGTGGTGCACGTGGCGGTGGAGCCCGCGAGCGGCCTCCTGGCTTCCTCCGAATGCAAAGGGTCGCTGATCGAGGCGTTCGTCGAGGGCACCGCCCCGCGGGAGCGCTGCCAGAAGGCACCTCCGCGCGAGATGCTCTACGGGGGGGGTTAGGGGGTGGATTCCCCCTCGCGGGAGAAGAGCGCCTCGACGAACTCCTCGGCGTCGAACTCCTCGAGGTCCTCCAGCCCTTCCCCCACTCCGACGTAGCGCAGGGGAAGGCCGAGCTCCCGGACCACGCCCACCGCCACTCCCCCCTTGGCCGTCCCGTCCAGCTTGGTGAGCACGAGGCCCGTCACGCCCACGGCCTCGCGGAAGAGGCGCGCCTGCGCCAGCGCGTTCTGGCCGGTGGTGGCGTCCAGCACGAGGAGCACCTCGTGGGGAGCTCCCCGCACCTGGGCGCCCGCAACCCGGGCCACCTTCCGGAGCTCCTCCATCAGGTTCCGCCGGGTGTGGAGCCGCCCCGCCGTGTCGGCCAGCACGACCGCGCAGCCCTTCGCCCGCGCCGAGGCGATGGCATCGTAGACCACAGCCGATGGGTCCCCCCCGCCGGTCCCCCGGACGAACTCGCAGCCGACCCGCCTCCACCACACCTCCAGCTGCTCGGCGGCGGCCGCCCGATAGGTGTCCGCACACGCCAAGAGCGCCCTCTGGCCTTCGGCCTGGTAGCGGGCGGCGAGTTTTGCGGCGGTGGTGGTTTTGCCTACGCCATTCACGCCCACGATGAGCACCACCCGGGGCTCGCCAGCCCGGGGCTCGCCCGGAGGAGGTTCCAAAGGGGCGGGAGGAGCGGAGCCCGCCTCCCGGGCCGGCGGCTGAAGCATCTCGCGCAGGATGGCCCGCAAGTGCGCAAGGGCCTCCTCCGCCTTCCCCTCTCCCCCCGAGGAGAGCCGCCGGCGCAGCTCATCGAGGGCCGCCTGCGTGGCCGCCACCCCCAGGTCCGCCCCCAGCAGGACCTCCTCCATCTCCTCGAGCGTCTCGTCGTCCACCCGACCCCGGCGCCGGAGGGCTTCTTCCAGCCCCCCCACGAGGTGCTCCCGGGTTTTGCGGAGGCCGGCCCGCAGCTTGCGAAACCAACCCCCTCCCGCCTCGGACATGCGCAGTCCTCCCCACCGAAATTATAGGCCCCGGGGAAGGAGAGGGAACCGCCTTCGGACCCGCTTATCCTGCGGCGGCCTGGCGCGCCTGGATCCGCACGGACACCACCTCGGAGACGCCCTTCTCCCGCTGGGTGATCCCGTAGAGGTCTTCGGCGAAGGCCATGGTGCGCTTGTTGTGGGTGACGAGGATGAACTGGGTGTGTTCTTCGAAGTCCTGGAGGACCTCCCGGAAGCGGACCACGTTGGCATCGTCGAGGGTGGCGTCCACCTCATCCAGCAGACAGAAGGGGCTCGGCCGCACCCGGAAGACAGAGAAGAGGAGGGCGATGGCCGTGAGGGCCTTCTCGCCCGCGGAGAGGAGCATGATGTTGCCCGGCCGCTTTCCAGGCGGCCGGACCTCGATGTCCACCCCCGATTCGAGGAGGTCAGAGGGATCGGTCAGAAACAACCGCGCCTCCCCCCCCGCGAAGAGGCGGCCGAAGATCTCGCTGAAGGTCTCGCTCACCTGCTCGAAGGCGCGCTGGAACCTCTGGCGGGTGGTGCGGTCGATGCGCTCGACGGTCTCGTGGAGGTCGCGGATGGAGCGCTCAAGGTCTTCCTGTTGGCGCCTGAGGAAATCGCGACGTTCAGAGAGCTCCTGGTACTCCCGGTCCGCCAGCAGGTTGACGTCCCCCATCCGCCGGAGGCGTTCGCGCAGGGATTCGACGCGGGAGCGGAGGGATTCCTCCTCGGGAGAAAGCGCCTCCACCCCTGGGAGCATCTCCCGGAGGTCCACACCCAGGGTCTCCTGACCGCGCGCGAGGAGTCCCTCCTCCTGGGCCCGCAGGGCGGCCCTTTGCTCCGCCAGGGAGGTGAGACGCTCCTGGAGGGGAGCCACCCGCCCCCGGAGCTCCCGCAGGCGGTGCAGGATGAGGGCTTCCTCACGCTGCGCATCCTCCAGCCTCCTCCCCGAGGCCGCGGCATCTGCCCGAAGGCTCTCGACGGAGGTCCGGGCCGCTTCCAACTGCTCCCGGACCCCGGCCTGCTCGAAGGTTAGGGCCTCCCGCCTGCGCCTCGCCTCCTCCCGCTCCGCTTCCTCTCGCGCCCGCCGCGCGCTCACCTGCGCCAGCTCCTCTCCGAGCCTCTCCCCCTCGCGGCGGGCGTGGACGGCCTCTGCCTCCGCCCCGGCGAGGTTCACCTTGCGCTCGGTGGCAGAGGCCTCGGCCTCGGCCAGCTCCGCCCGGAGGCGAGCGACCGTTCCGCCGTGCTCCTCCAGGAGGGCTTCCGCGCGGCCTGCGGCCTCCTCGCACCGGGCGAGCGAGGAGGCGAGCTCTCCCGCAGCCCGCTCCAGCGCTTCCCTCTCCCGCGCCGTCTCGGCCGCCTCGAAGCGGCGGGTCTCCAGTTCCGCCTCGACCCGCCGGAGGTCCTCGGCCGCCTGCGCCCGGGCGGCGGCACACCGCTCCCGCTCGAGCTCCGCCCGTCGCCGGCCTCCTTGCGCTTCCTCGAGCTCCGCCTCCATCCGGGCCACCCTCTCGGCCGTCTCCTCGCGGCGCGCAAGGCAGCGCTGGAGGGCCTCTCGGCGGGCGCCGGCCTCCTCCCTCAGGCCGGCCAGGGCCCGCCGTTGTCCGAGGGCGCCGGCCCCTTGCGCCCGGCCCGCCCGCACTGCCCCCGAGGGCTCCACAACCTCCCCATCGAGGGTGACCCAGGTGACCCCCTTCCCGGCGCGCTCCCTCGGTGGACCGACCCGCAGAGCCCAGGCCGAGAGCAGGTCTTCCGCCACCGCCACAGAGCCCAGCAGCGCCTCCACCAGTTGGGACAGCTCGGGCGCCGCCTCGACCAGCTCGGAGGCCCGCCCGACGAAACCCGCAGCGCCCCGGGGGAGCTCAGGAAGCGTCGCGCTCTCTCCGGGCGGGAGAAACAGCCAGCCCGGGGCTCGCCCCTTTTCGCGGAAGGCACGCGCCGCCTCCCACAGGCCCCCCTCTCCCGCCAGCACCACGCCCCGCAGGCGACCGCCCAGGGCCGCCTCGAGGGCGCGCTCGTGCTGAGGGGCGGCTCGGAGGAGGGAGGAGAGCTCCCCCACCACGCCCTGGGTTCCCATCCCCCGCAGGTCCTCGGCCGAAAACTGCTCCCCCCCCTCTCCGCGGAGGACGGCTTCCAGTGACTCTATGGCGGCCTCGGTCTGGGCTAGCGCCCCCCGCGCGGCGTAGAGGGTTTCCTCGGCCTCCCGGCCTTCGCGGCGGGCGGACCCCAGAGCTTCGGCCTTCGCCCCCTCCTGGTGGGCGGTCGCGCGGGCCTGGTCTTCCGCTCGAGCGAGGGCGGCGGCAGCCGCCCGGGCGTTCTCATCCCGATGGCGACGGGTTCTCTCGCCCTCTTCGAGGGATCGGGTGAGGCGCTCGGCTGTGCGGGCGAGGTGGCTCCGTTGCGAGTCCACGTAGCCCTGCCGGTTGCGGAGCTCGGCCGCCTCCTGGGCGACCTCCAGGCGCCCGTGCTGTGCCCGGGCGAGAGCCGCCTCCCGGGAAGCGAGCTCGCGGCGGAGGCTTTCCACGCGGGCGGCCTGCCGGGCGTAAGCCTCCCGGGCTTCCCCCACCTCGGTGGAGAGGGAGTCCGCAACCCGTCGCGCTTCCTGGAGCCCGGCCGCCAGTTCCTTCTCTTGCGCCGCGAAGCGGCCAAGCTCCTCCTCCCTGCGGAGGTCACCCTCCTCCAGGTCGCGTCCCTGTTGCGCCAGCAGCTCGAGGCGGTGCTCGAGGCGCTGCACCTCAGCTTCGCCCCGGGAGAGGAGGCTCCGCGCGCCCCCCAGCCCTTCGGTCAGGTCTGCCACGGCCTGGCGGGCGACTTCCTGGCGGGCCTCTAGCTGAGCGAGCTCGGCGGCGAGATCCCCCTCCTTCGCCCGCAGAGAGGAAAACTCCTCTTCCAGGGGCCAGAGGGCCCCGCCCAGCTTCCAGAGGTCGAGGGCCATGAGGTCCACCTCGAGAGCCAGCACCTCCTCCCGGTATTGCTTGAAGAACTTGGCCTTGTTCGCCTGGCGGCGGAGGGAACGGCACTGGCGCTCCACTTCGAGCACGATGTCCCTCACCCGCAGGAGGTTGGCCTCCGAGCGCTCCAGCTTCCGGAGGGCCTCGGCGCGGCGGGTCTTGTATTTCATGATCCCGGCCGCCTCTTCGATGAGCACCCTGCGGTCCTGGGGGCGAGCGGCGATGAGGGTCTCCACCTTCCCCTGCTCCACAAGGGTGAAAGAGTCGGTCGAAACGCCCGTGTCCAGGAAGATGTCCACGATGTCCTTGAGGCGGCAGGGGACTCGGTTGATGAGGTACTCGCTCTCTCCCGAGCGGTAGAGCCTGCGGGTGACCGCCACCTCATCGCCGGCGCCCCACGGGGGATGGGCGAGCGCGCCGTTGAGGTCACCGAGGGTGAGGGAGACCTCCGCCATGCCCACCGATTTGCGCGCCTCGCTGCCGTTGAAGAGGAGGTCTTCCATCCGCCGTGCGCGCAGCAGGCGGGGGTTCTGCTCCCCTAGCACCCAGCGGATGGCGTCGCCGAGGTTGCTCTTGCC
>JBHIBR010000069.1:0-7822 GCA_046759145.1 Nitrospinota bacterium
GCTATCCTATTTCCTACCTGCGCGCCCCACATGCTAATAGGGCCCTCACCCGGCACGAGTGCGACGTTCCCGCCTGGGCAATGCGGGAGGACCTGGGCTCCGCTCCACGCTCTCACGCTCGCGAAGCACATATACCCTTGAGAGCGTCCGAGCGTCCCCAGCACGCCCCTCTCGGCGCGGTAGAGGCCCCAGGATGGCCGAACGAGGGCGGACGATGCCTTTTGGGTACCGAAGGCCTTTTGGGGCCCCCAGCACGGGCACGAGGGGAATCATGCTCCTCCTCTCATGGATCTGAGGGCCTGATTTGAGCATCGGCACTTGTCACCACTTCGCGTATCGAAAGTTGGCAGCCGCTTGCACTCGATGAACGCCGCTGCAGCTCCCGACGCCGGTATCTGACTCAGACATTCGGAGGTCACCTCGGCCCCGGCCTGGCGGCATGCCTCCGCCGTGGCCCTCAAACCCTCGGCGTTACGCCCTCCGGCCAGGAAGAGAGCGCAACCTTCCGCTGCGAATCGTCGCGCAATGGCGGCGCCTATCCCCCATGACGCTCCCGTGATTACCGCCTTTTTTCCCTTCAGCCGCATGGGCAAGTACGTGGCCGCGCAGCCCACGGCCCCGACCGTAGTCCCGCTCCCGAAGGCGGCAGAGGGATGAGGACTCGGACAATTTTTGAGAGGTTGGTTATGGAGGCTGCCTATAAGTGCTTGATTTTTTGGTCGGGGCGAGAGGATTTGAACCTCCGACCCCCTGAACCCCATTCAGGTGCGCTACCAGGCTGCGCCACGCCCCGACCTACGGCTTATCTAACACCCCGAGGCCCACCCCGTCAAGGGCCCATCGTCCCGCCCGCGGGGATCCTCCCGCCGCCGGATCAGCTCGTCTCAGTCGGGAGAAGAGCGGCAGCATCCTTGGGGAGGCTTCGCTCGAGGTTCTTCCGGTCCAGGAGGAGGACCGCCCCGGGCCGATGGGACATCTGGCCGAAGAGGAATTTGTCTGTGCCTCCTGAGGCCAAGGTGAAGGTGGGATAGGTTTTGTCGCCCTTCCCATACAGGATGACCTTGATGCGGGGCTTGGAGAAGTCATAGGGAGCGCCCGGGGCGGGTTTCACCTCTTTCTCATACTCCAGCTCCCGCAGGGCGTCCACCAGGTCGTTCACCTTGAGGGTGTCCGCCTTCCCCTTTTTCCCCCGGAGGAACCACTCGAATTCGCGCCGCTCTAAGGAGAGCTTCTCCTTCGGCCACTCGATGGCGACCCGGGCGATGGCGTCCCGCTCCAGGCCATAGAGGCGCCGGTACTTGAGGTAAAAGGCGGTCTTCACGATCTTCTTGTAATCCGCCTGCCCCAGGGAGAAGAGCACCTTCTCCCCAGCCCGGCGACCATAGGCTCTCTTATCCTTGAGAGGACCCAGGGCAAACTCCAGGGGCTTCTTTTCCCCCTTCAGCACCACCCGCACCTGGGCCGCCGGGGATTGAAGCCCGTATCGGGAGAGGTCCGCTTCGGGATCATCTACGAAGCCCGTGGCCTTGGCCCACTTGATGTCCCACAGCACGTCGTCGATGTGCTGGTGGTCCCCCCGCGCCTGGAAGGGCTTGACAATCTCCCAGCTCTTCTTTCCCCTGCGACGGATCTCCACCGTTTCCCGGGGGGTTTCGATCTCGAGCCGGGCGACCTCGTCCACATCGTAGTCGTAGACCTTCTTGTCCCGGATCTGGAAGGCGCTCTGCGGGAGGTCCTTGAAGAGCTCCTCGTTCACTTGAAACACGTTCGGCCGGTCCAACCGTTTGGCGAAGTAGAAAGTGCGCTTCTCCTTTTTCCCCCTCTCCTCCACCTCGCGCACCTCCGCCTTCCCGATGAGGAGCTCCAGGGCTCTCTTCGCGTCCTTGGGGAAGAACTGCACGCGGTAGGCAGGCTCGGCCAGGCCGTAACGGGCGAGGTCCTTCGGGGCCTCCTCGACGAAGCGCTTCACCCGCCCGTCTGCGACCGCGCCGATGGCAGTTTCCACCTCGAAGCTATCCGCCGCGTAGCGGACGGGCTGCACCAGGTCCCATTTCTCCTTCCCCCGCTTGACCGCCTCGATGACCTTCCCGCCCTTGTGGACGACCAGGCGCTGGACTTTGTCCGCCTTGAGGGGGAGGATGGTTTTGTCCCTGAGCCGGTAGAGCTCCCTGTCCAGCTTGTCCTTGAAGTCAGCGTCCACGAGGAAGACGCGGCCCGAATCTGCCAGCTTGGCGTAGCGGTAGCTCTTCGTCGGGTTCTCGTCTCCCAGGAGCAGGGTCCGCACCTTTCCGCCCTGGAGGCCGACCTCGAGGGTGAAGGCGGGCTTCTCCAGGCCGAAGGTCTTGAGGTCCTCCACCTTCTTGCCGATGAGCCGCCCCTCTTGCAGGCCCGCCACCGCCCTGAGGATCCCCTCCACGGTCTGGGAGTCCGCCCGGGCGCGGAGGGGGCGCGAGAGCTCCCAGCGACCGTCCGAGCGCATCAGCTCGTAGGGCTCCTTGGCGCCCTTCCAGCTCACGCGCACGATCTCCGCCCGGCTTACCTGGCGGAGCACCCGGCTCGCCTCCTGGGCCGCCCGGCGGCGTTCCTCCCCCTCCTTCACGTCGAAGACGTAATAGACGAGGACCAGCAGCGCCAGCGCGCCGAGCAGGACGAGGTTCTTCCTCGGGCTCATCGCAGGCGCCGCCTCCGGTAGTAGACGCCCCAGCCCGCCAGGAGCACCGCAGCCGGCAACACCACCACGGGAAACCAGAAGGCCATCCGGCCCTCCCGAGCCGTGATGAGAAGGGGCGAACCTCCTCTCTCCTTCGGGCGGATGGAGATGAGGCTCTCCTCCTCGGCCAGCCAGCTGATGGTGTTGAGGAAAAGGTCAAGGTTTCCCGAGAGGCCCAGGTTGCTGTTGTTGGCGAAGTCGGAGTCGCCGAAGACCACGAGCCGCGAGCGGACCTTCTTCTTCCGGGCCCCCTTCGGCTTCTCTTTCCGTTCCACCGTCACCACCACTCCCACCGGCACGGGCCCCTTTCGGTCCTTCTTCTCATCCAGGGCGGCTGTCCCCCGCTTGAGCTCGGCCAGATCCGTCTCCGCCCAGCTTCCAGGGCCCGTGGAGGCGAGGACGAGGCCGGAGAGGGTGAAGGGCTGCTCCTTTTTCTTCGCCTTCGCTTTGGCAGGTTGAGCCCCCTTGGGTTTCTCGCCTTTCTTTTCCTCTTCCTTGAAGTCCACCGAGCGGGCGACGGGCCAGAAGGAGGCGGCCCGGAAGTCCTGGGTGATCTTGTGGTCGGCATACTGGCTCACCACGGGCATCAAGTAGTCCGCCCCGAAGAGGCGACTCAGGCGATCCACGATGACGTCGTCGCCCACCAGGACGCGGTACTTGGCCAGGAAGGACTTCATGGAACGGTTGGCGTCGGGCTCGATGCCCCCCCCGAAGGGGGGGTCCAGCAGGAAGAGGGCGTTCCCGCCCCGGGCGATGTACTCCTCCACCATCGCGAGCTCGCCCGGGAGATAGGCCTTCTTGGGGCCGCTCACCACCAGCACCGCCGCATCCTCGGGCACCTTGGCGGCCCGGGCCAGGAGGAGGGGTTTGACCTCGTAGTTCTCCTTCTCGATGGCCCGGCGGGCGTTGGAGTACCCTGTCTTGCCCACGTCCTCGAGGTCACTCTCCCCGTGGCCTTTCGCGAAATAGACCACCTTCTTCTTATCCGTGATGACCTTCAGGAGGGCGTTGACAATGTCCTCTTCCTCAACGGAGAAGATCTTCTGTTCCTTCTTCCCGTGCTCCAGGACCAAGGTGCCGTACGAGGTTACCTCGTAGCGCTTCGTGATCCCGGGCTCCCGGTCGGGGTCCACGAAGCGGAAGGTGAAGTTGCTGCTGTGGTAGGCGTACTTCTCGAGAACTTGCTTGACGGGTGCGCGGTCCTCCTCGCGGACGAAGGCCGTGAGCCGCACGCGCTTCTTCTCGGCGTCGAGCCGCTTCAGAATCGCAACGGTCTGCGGCGCCAGGGTGTGTATGCCCCCTTTGGTGAGGTCCCACCGCTTGTAGTGGTTGAAGGAGAGGGCCTCCACCACCACTACGATGCCCAGGACGAGGAGCACCATCAGCGCCACATTTGCCCCGGCGCGAGCCCAGCGCTTTTCCAATAGACTCCGGAGCTCCCCGTAGCCCAGGTAGATGGAGAGGAGGAGCAGGGCGGCCCCCGCGCTGAGCAAAAGCCCGGGAAGCAAGCCCACCTTGCCCCCGATGGCGTAGGCCAGGAGCCCCGCTACCAGGAGGACGGCTCCCAGGGCCGCCCCGTAGGGTTTGGACGCCCGAATCCGGGCGAGGAGCTGGTCCCGGTCCAAGGGTTCATCCCCTCCAGCGGTTGGACTCCAGGGAACGGAGGGTGAGGAAGAGGCTGAAGAAGGAGAGGTTCAGCAGGTAGACCATATCTCTCGTATCCACCATTCCCCGGAGGAAGCGGTCCAGGTGGTTGGCCAGCGCCACGTGGGAGAGCACCCGGCTCAGCAAGCCCCCACCCGCATAGCTGCTGGCGAAACCCAGCAGCCAGCTGATGAGCAAGACCCCGAAGGTCGCAGCCGCCGCCACGATCTGGTTCTGGGTGAGGGAAGAGATGAACACCCCCACCGCGATGAAGGCCGCACCCAGCAGGAATATCCCCAGGTAACTCGAGAAGATTGGCCCGGGCTCGGGCTCGCTGAAGAGGAAGACGAACAGGAGATAGACCGAGGTCAGGGCGAGCATCAGGGCGAACACCGTCAGGGCCGCCAGATACTTGCCGAAAAGCACCTCGCCGTCCCGGATCGGGTAGGTCAGGAGGAGCTCCATCGTGCCCTGGCGCTTCTCCTCGCTGAAGAGCCGCATGGTCAACACGGGGATCATCAACAGGAGGACGACGCCCATGTTGGCGAACAGGGGTTCCACCACGAGGGAGGTGACATTCAAGCGCCCGGCGAGGGCGGGGTTCTGCATCCCCTGCATGCTGATGATGGAGAAGAACACAAAGGCGCTGTAGAAGAGGTAGCCCATGATGGCCAGGAAGATGGTGATGACCACGTAGGCGATGGGAGAGTAAAAGTAGGCGGCGAGCTCCCGCTTGTAGATGGCCCAGACGTTACGCACCGTCTGCCTCCTCCCTCTCCTCGGTCACCAGGTGGACGAACACATCCTCGAGGCTCATCTGGAGGGGCCTCATCTCCAGGAGTCCCAACCCCGCCCTCCACACCGCTGCCGCCAGCTCCCGGCGGACGTCCACGTCCTTGCGCGACTCCACGTGGTAGGTGCCCACCGTCCCGCGGCCGCCGGCTGCGTCCCGGACCCGGGTCACTCCGGGAACGCCGTTGAGGGTGGCGATGACCTTCTCCCGGGGGCCCTCCACCTCCAGGGAGATGGTGGCCGAGGTCTGCATCCGCTCGGTGAGCTCCTTGGGCCCCCCCTGGGCCACCACCTCGCCCTTGTTCACGATGAGGACCCGGCTGCAAGTCATCTGGACCTCGGGCAGGATATGGGTGCTCAGGATGACGGTGTGGTCGCCCGCCAGGTTCTTGATGAGCTCGCGGATCTCGACGATCTGGGCGGGGTCGAGGCCGATGGTCGGCTCGTCCAGGATGAGCACCTCAGGGTCGTTGATGAGCGCCTGAGCCAGCCCCACCCGCTGGCGGTAGCCCTTGGAGATATGGCCGATCAGGCGGTTCTCCACGTCCCGGAGGCCACAGTCCTCCACCACCCGCGCCGCGGCGCGCCTGCGCTCCCGGTAGTTCAGCCCTTTGACTTCGGCCACAAATCCCAGGTAGGCGCGGACGGTCATGTCGTTGTATAAGGGCACGTGCTCCGGGAGGTAGCCGATGCGCTTGCGAACTTCCAGCGGTTTCTCAGTTACGTCGAACCCCGCGACGGCGGCCCACCCTCCGGTGGGCGGCAGGAAGCAGGTCAGGATGCGCATGGTGGTGGTCTTCCCCGCGCCGTTCGGGCCAAGGAAGCCCATCACCTCCCCCTTGTCCACCCCGAAGGAGATATCCTTGATGGCCGAGATGGGCCCGTAGAGCTTCGTGAGGTGCTCCGCCTGGATCACGAAAGGCTATCCCTCTTCACGAGATGCCTTGCCCCTTCTGGGGCTCAGCCGCAGCCGGGGCGGGGGGGCGCCGGGCCCCCCCCCCCCCCCCCCCCCGGCCGCCTGGGGTCTCAGTACATGTCCTCCCCCATCCCGCCGGGGGCCGGCGGGATGGCGGGCTTCTTCTTCTCTTTCTTCTCGGTGATCAGGGCCTCGGTGATGAGCATGAGGCCCGCGACGCTGGCGGCGTTCTGGAGTGCAGAGCGGACCACCTTGGTGGGGTCCACGATGCCGGCCTCGAACATATTCCCGTAGCGCTCTTCCGCCACGTCGAAGCCGACGTCCTGCTTCTCCTCCTTCACTCGCTCCACCACGACGGACCCTTCCAGGCCAGCGTTTGTGGCCAGCTGCCGCGTGGGCTCCTCCAAGGCCCGCTTGGTGATCTGGCCGCCGATGGCCTCATCGCCCTTGAGCTTCAGCTCGTCGACGGCCGCCCGGCACCGCAAGAGGGCCACCCCTCCGCCCGCTACGATGCCCTCCTCCACCGCCGCCCGGGTGGCGTTCAGGGCGTCCTCCACCCGGGCCTTCTTCTCCTTCATCTCCGTCTCGGTGGCCGCGCCCACCTGAATCTGGGCCACGCCGCCCGCCAGTTTGGCGAGACGCTCCTGGAGCTTCTCCCGATCGTAGTCGCTCGTGGTCTCCTCGATCTCGTTGCGGATCTGGCTCACGCGCCCCTCGATGTCCGCGGCCTTGCCGGCCCCCTCGATGATGGTGGTGGTCTCCTTGTCCACCACCACCTTCCTGGCCCGGCCCAGGTCCTCCAGGAGGACGCTCTCGAGCTTGATCCCCAGGGCCTCGGCAATCATCTTGCCGCCGGTGAGGATGGCGATGTCCTCCAGCATGGCCTTGCGCCTATCGCCGAAGCCGGGGGCCTTGACCGCACACGCCTTGATCGTCCCGCGCAGCTTGTTCACCACGAGGGTGGCCAGCGCCTCCCCCTCCACGTCCTCGGCGATGAGGAGCAGGGGCCTCCCCGCCTGGGCCACCTTCTCCAGGAGGGGGAGCAGGTCGTTGAGGCTGCTGATTTTCTTCTCGTGTACCAGGATGTAGCAGCCTTCCAGCACGCACTCCATGGCGTCTTGGTTCACGATGAAGTAGGGAGAGAGGTAGCCCCGGTCGAACTGCATCCCCTCGACGAGCTCGAGGGTCATCTCCATCCCCTTTCCCTCTTCCACCGTGATGACGCCGTCCTTGCCCACCTTGTCCATGGCCTCGGCGATGATGTCGCCGATGGCCTTATCCAGATTGGCGCTCACCGTGCCCACCTGGGCGATCTCGGTCTTGTCCTTCACCTTCTTGCTCAGCTTGCCGAGGCGCTCCACCACCGCCGCCACCGCCTTCTCGATCCCGCGCCTCACGTCCGCGGCGTTGCACCCGGCCGTAATGCTCCGCATCCCCTCGCGGAAGATGCACTCGCTGAGGAGGGTGGCGGTGGTGGTTCCGTCGCCCGCCACGTCGCTGGTCTTGGTGGCCACCTCCCGCACCATCTGGGCCCCCATGTTCTCGTAAGGCTCCTCGAGCTCGATCTCCTTGGCCACCGTCACGCCGTCTTTGGTTACCGTGGGGGCGCCCCACTTCTTGTCGAGCACCACGTTCCGGCCCCGGGGGCCCAGGGTCACCTTCACCGCATCGCTCAGCTTGGTAACCCCCTCCAGGATCTTGTGGCGCGCCTCTTCGTGGAAAGCCAGCTGCTTCGCAGGCATGGGACTCCTCCTTTTCCC
>JBHIBR010000070.1:0-7815 GCA_046759145.1 Nitrospinota bacterium
TCGCTCCTTTTCCGTCCCCCACCGCTGCGGGTGCCTCCCTCAGCGCCGCGGCCTCCCGAATCCCCCGGGCGTCCAGGCGGCGCAGGACATCGAGGGCGCGCCCCCGGTAGAGCTCGGTCATCGCCTCGAAGTCCTCCCGGGAGAGCTTGCCGGTATGGTAGTCGAATTCGAGCTCCTTGATAGCCCGATAGAGGGACTCCTTGGTTGCGAGGAGCTGGCGGGCATCCTCCTCCCCCGGCCGCGGAGGAGGAGGCAGGACGCTCTCCGGGTCGGGCGGCCGGAAGAGGGGTCGGAGCGTCCAGTAGAGCGCCCATCCGATCAGGATCGCCGCGAGGACCAGGCCCGCCCACTGCACGAGCCTATCCGCCCGCCCCCGTCTGGGCGCGCCCCCGGCCACCGGGCCGGAGCGAAGATGCCCGCTCGGCGGGAGCCCCGGTTGCCAAGGGGGGCTCGGAGGAATGGGCTCTGCGCCCGGGGCCGCGTGGCCCCCGGCGACCCCACCCGTCGGGGAGCATGCAGAGGATGCCCCCCAGGGCGACCACCACTCCCCCCGCCCACACCCAGGTGATCAGGGGGTTCAGCATGAACTTGAAGGTAGCCGTCCCGTCCTCCTCCGCCTCGGCGAAGACGGTGTAGAGATCCTCCCGGGGGGTGACCCTGATGGCGGCCTCGGTCGTGGGCTGCTCGGGGCGGAAGTAGATTCGCTTCTCGGGATAGAGCACGCCAAGCCTGCGGCCCTCGCGGAAGACGGTGAGCTGCGCCCTCCAGGCCCGATAGAGGTCATTCCCCCCCGCGCGGAGGCCCTCGTAGCGCAGCCGGAAGCCGTTGAGGGCGAAGCTCTCCCCCTGGCGGAGACGGACCTCCTCCACCGTCTGGTAGGCCGAGGAGGCGGCGACGCCGACGAAGAGGATCACCACCCCCAGGTGGACGATGTAGCCCCCGTAGCGGCGTTTGTCCCGGGTCAAGAGGTCCCAGAGGGCGGCCCCCACGCCTTCCCCCGACATCCGTCGCCGCGCCCGAGCCCCCCGGTAGAACTCGAGCCAGATGGTGGCCAACACGAAGACACAGAGCGCCAGCGCGAGGGTGACCAGCATCTCGCGGACGCCAAAGAAGAGGAAGACGAAAAAGGCCACGAGGGCGGTGAGGAGGGGGTAGGTGAAATTCTTCCGCAGGTTCTGGAGGGTGGCCTTGCGCCAGGCGATGAGGGGGCCGACGCCCATGATGGCCATCAGGGCGAGGAAGATGGGCACGTTCACCTGGTTGAAGAAGGGGGGCCCGACCGTCACCTTCACCCCCTTCACCAATTCGGAGATCACCGGGAAGATGGTGCCCCAGAAGACGGCGAAGGCGGCGCCCACGAGGACCACGTTGTTCAACAGGAAGGCGCTCTCCCGGGAGAAGAACGACTCGAGCTCGTTCTCGCTCTTGAGGAGGGGGAGCCGCCAGAGGAGGAGGCCGAAAGACGCCGCGAGCCCCAAAACCATGAAGCCAAAGAACACCCAGCCGAAGGCGGAGTTGGCGAAAGCGTGGACCGAGGTGATGATCCCGCTCCGGGTGAGGAAGGTGCCGAAGATGGTCAGGGCATAGGTGAGGATGATGAGGGAGATGTTCCACACCTTCAGCATGCCCCGCTTCTCCTGGATCATGACCGAGTGGAGGAAGGCGGTGCCCGTGAGCCAGGGCATGAAGGAGGCGTTCTCCACCGGGTCCCAGGCCCAGTAGCCCCCCCAGCCGAGCTCCCGGTAGGCCCACGCGCCCCCCAGCAGGAGGCCGTTGCCCAGGAAGAACCAGCTAAAAAGGGTCCAGCGGCGGGTGCTGGCGATCCAGTCGCTGTCGAGCTTGCCGCTGATGAGGGCCGCGATGGCGAAGGCGAAGGGGATGCCGAAGCCCACGAAGCCGAGGTAGAGGGCGGGCGGGTGGATGATCATGCCCCAGTCGTGGAGCAAGGGGTTGAGCCCCCGGCCATCGGCGGGCGGGTTGGGCAGGGTCTTGAATACTACGGTGACGAAATTCAGGATTGTGAGGAAGAAGATGGCCGTGCACATCACCGTGCTGCACACATAGGGCATGAGCTCGCGGTTTTTGTGCCGGTTCTGGTAGGAGGCGATGGCCCCGAAGAGGACGGCCAGCCAGAGCCAGAGCAGCAGCGAGCCCTTCTGCCCCCCCCAGAGCGCCGTGACGCGATAGAAGAGGGGGAGCGAGAGGGTGACCTGGCTCGCCACATACTCGACGCGGAAATCGAAGGTCACCTGGAGATATACGAGGGCGAAGACAGCGACGGTGACGAGGCCAAAGACCCCATAGGCGGCGTTCTCGCCACTGCGGATGAGGTCGGCCCTCCGCCGCCGGCCCCCCGCGAAGGAGACGAGGGCGGCGTAGAGGGCGAGGGCGAGGGCCGCAAGGAGACTGTAGTGGCCGAGCTCAATCATGGGCTCCCCTCCCCCGGCCGAAACTCCGGGCGGAGGCCGAGGCCAATTTCTCTCCTTCGCGGGCGCGTCGCCCCCATGTGGCCTCTTTCATGCGCGGGCGCTCGGGAGGGCCGGGAAGGAATGCGGCCCCTTTAGTTTGCCGGCTCCGCCTTCTTCTCTTGGGAGCGGCGGACGAGCCGGTCGTAGTCCTTGGGGACTTCCTTCCCTTCTTTCACCATCTCTTCGAACTTGGAGGGGCACGCCACCATCAGGTTCGTGGCCTGGAAGACGCCATCCTCCCCCACCTTCCCCTCGGCGATGACGTTCACCCCGTCCCTTCCGATGAGGTCGGGGGCGACCCCCCGGAAGTAGACGGGAAGCTCCCCCTTTTCGCCCCGCAGGCGGAAGGAGAGCTCCATGGTGGCCTTGTTGCGCCGCAGGCTCCCCTCGGCCACCTTGCCCGAGATGCGGAGCCCCTGGCCGGCCCACTGGGGCGCCTGGGCGACGAGCTCGTCCACGGTGAGGAAGTAGACGAAGTTCCCCTGGAAGCCCGAGATGCCCAGGTAGAGGAAGGTGGCCGCGATGACCAGCCCGCCGATGAGGAGTTTGACCCGCTTGTGTCTCATAGGCTCCGCGCCTGTCCCCCCCCGGCCGCCCTATCTCCTACCATATCCGCCCGGGGGGCCCGTTTCAAGCCGTTTTTAAGACCCCTCCCTCCGGATCAACCCCGAAGGGTCTCTCGCGGGCGGAAAAAAAGCGGAGCGGCGAGCCTCCCCGGCCCCCGCCCCGCCCGCGCGCCCTAGGGGTACTCGATCTTCTTCGCCTCGATCCAGGGCATCATCGCCCGGAGCTTCTCCCCCACCACCTCGATGGGGTGGTGCCTCTCCTTGCGGAGGATGGTGTTGTAGACGGGCCTGCCCACCTGGTTCTCCCGGATCCACTCGTTGGCGAACCGCCCCGTCTGGATGTCCTCCAGGATGCGGCCCATGGTCTCCCGGACATGGGCGTCGATGACCATCTTCCCCCGGGTGATGTCGCCATACTTGGCGGTGTCGCTCACCGAGTAGCGCATGAGGCTGATGCCGCCCTGGTAGATGAGGTCCACGATGAGCTTGAGCTCGTGGAGGCACTCGAAGTAGGCGATGGCAGGTTGGTAGCCCGCCTCCGTCAGGGTCTCAAACCCCGCCCGGATGAGCTCCACCACCCCCCCGCAGAGCACCACCTGCTCGCCGAAGAGGTCGGTCTCGGTCTCCTCCTGGAAGGTGGTCGCGATGATCCCCGCTCGGGCGCAGCCCACCCCCTTGCCGTAGGCGAGCGCCAGGTCCCGCGCCTTGCCGGTGTAATCCTGGTGGACCGCCATGAGGCCCGGCACCCCCCGGCCCTCCTCGAAGAGGAAGCGCATGACGTGGCCCGGGCTCTTGGGGGCGATCATGAAGACGTCCACGAAGGGGGGAGGCTGGATCTGGCCGTAGAGCACATTGAACCCGTGAGCGGCGACCAGGGCGTGCCCCTCCTTCTGGTGGGGGCGGACGTCGCGCTCGTAGATCTCCTTCTGGAGGTTGTCCTGGGTGAGGATCGCCACCACGTCAGCCGCCTTGGCCGCCTCGGCCGTCTCCATCACCTCGAGGCCGTCCGCCTCCGCCTTCGGCCACGACCTACTCCCCTTGCGGAGACCCACGACCACCTTGCAGCCGCTATCCTGGAGGTTCAGGGCGTGGGCGTGGCCCTGGCTGCCGTAGCCGATGACGGCGATGGTGCGGTCCTTGAGGAGGTTCAGGTCGGCGTCGTTGTCGTAGTACACCTTGAACTCAACGCCCGGCTCGCTCATGGCTCTGCCTCCATGGGACCCTCCCCCCTGGGGGAGGACGCGCCGCAATGGGAGGAACCCGATGCCCTCGGAAAGACGCACCCTTGTACTTCCGGAAAAGAGGGGGTGTCAAGGCGCTCGCCTTGACAGGGAAGAGCCCCGCCGTTAGCCTTGATGGGGCAGTACCGGGAGGAGGGAGAGAGGACGATGCCTCAAAGCTGGCGCGAGCTCCGCCATCACGTCGCGGCCTTCCTGGCAGCCCTCCTTTGGCTCCTCCCCCTCGGCGGGAGAGCCGCCGGGGCTGAGAAGGTGGCCCTCTCCCTCAACTGGATCCCGACCGGCATCCACGCACCCCTCTTCTTCGCGCGCGAGCGGGGTTACTGGTCCCGGGCGGGCCTGGAGGTACGGATTGAGTCGAGCCGGGGCTCTGGGGATGCCATCTCCAAGCTCGTGCGCAGGAAGGTCCACTTCGCCCTGGCCGAGACGGCCGCCCTCATCGAGGGGCGAAGTCAGGGACAACCCCTCGTCGGGGTGTTCCTTCTCTTCGACCGAGGCCCAAGCGCCATCCTCGCCCTCGAGCGCTCTGGCATCCGCTCCCTGCGGGACCTCGCCGGCCGCACCATCGGAGCGCCCCGGGCCTCTTTCCCCCGGCTCCTCTTCCCCGACCTCGCCCAGGCGGCCGGCCTCGACCTCGGGCGGGTGAAGTGGAAGGATTTCCCCCCCCGGGAGCTCCTCCCTTCCCTTCTTGCGGGGATGTGGAGGCGGTGGCGAGCTACACCACCGTCGCTCCCCAGTACGAGCTGGCGGCCCGCAAGGCGGGACAGAAGCTCGTCAGCCTGCCTTATGCCGCGGCGGGTTTCGGCCCCTACGGACTCTCCCTCATCACGCGCGACCTCGTCGTGATGGACCAAGCCGAGCTCGTGCGCCGCTTCGTGGAGGGGGCCGCCCGCGCGCTCGCAGACGCCCTCGTCCGCCCTGCGGAGGCGCTAAAGGTCTTCCTCGCCAAGAACCCCGCCCTGGGGAGGGAACGCGTTGCGGCCGAATGGCGGGAGGCCAGGAAGCTCATCGACACCCCCCGGGCCCGCCGCGTGGGGCTCGGCCGCTTCGAGGAGGGGGAGATGGCCGCTTTCCTCCGCCTCCTCACCCTCCGCCGGCGCCTCAAACCCATCGGGCAGGTCGGGGAGCTTTTCACCAACAGCTTCGTGCCCGGGGGGAAGAAGCGCCCGAAGTAGCCCTGGCCCGGAGTCCCCCTCAGCGCCCCTTGACCCTACCGAGCACTACCTCCCCGCTGACCTCGCCCTTCAGGACGGGCCGCTCGTTGAAGTCATTGCACTTGCGCCAGCGCAGCCTCCGCACGAGTCAGCCAGAACGGCATCTCCATAGAGCGGAATAGCTGAATGGCCGCGGAGAGTTCCGAGCGTGACTCCTCCGCCCGCCCCTTTCGGCCTTCGGGGAGATTCCTTGCCCAATGCATATTCCAAGAGGGTTGCTCCGCCTCGCCAGTAAGGCGAACCGTTGCGGTCGATCAGTAGGTCCCCACGCTGGGGTCAACCTCCCGAGCCCAGGCGTCGATCCCCCCGCGAAGGTTCGAGACGCGCTCGAAGCCCCGCTCCTGCAGGAACTGGGTGACCAGGGCGCTGCGCTGGCCCACGTGGCAGAAGACGACGATGTGGGCCCCGTCGTCGAGCTCCACGGTTTTGGACGGGATGTCGCGCATCGGGATGTGGAGGGCCCCCGGGATCCGCGCGAGCGGAAGCTCCTCTGGCTCCCGCACGTCGAGGAGGACGATCTCCTCTCCCCGGTCCAGACGATCCTTCAGCTCTTTAGGCGTGATCTCAAAAGGTTCAATTTCACGCCGCAAGTAGGTGAAGGCCTTGTCCCAGACCCCGCCCCGGAAGGCGTGGAGTGCGAGTCGTTCGAGTTGGTCCGCCAGGCGGTGGCCAACCTGTGCCTCGAGGGCCTCCACGATGCGCGCATGGAGGGCGCGCCGCCGTTCGTGGAGGAGACTCCCGTAGGCTACCTCATGGGTGAGGGCGTGCTTGAAGGTATATTCAAGATCGGGGAAAAGGCTCGTCTCGTAGAGGAACTCGGCGCCCTGTAGGTGCGTGAGGCCGCTGCGGAGCTCCTCCTCGGGCAGCTCGGCGATGGCGTGGAGGAGGGAGGAGGGCACATCTTTGCCGATGACGGCGGCGGTCTGGAGGAGGCGCTTCTCCTCGGGTGGGAGCCGGTCGATCCGGGCGGCCAGGACCGCCTGGACCGTGGCCGGCACCCGAATGGTCGGGAGGGACTTCGCCGGACGATAGCTCCCCGGCTCGCCGGCCAGCGCCCCTGTCTCCACCAGGGTCCGGACGCTCTCCTCCAAAAAGAAGGGATTCCCCTCGGTCCGCTCAATCAAGAGCTGTTTGAGCGGCTCGAGGCTAGCGCCATCTCCCAGGAGGGCCCCGAGGAGTTCCTCGGCGCTCTCGGGCGGCAGGGGGTCGATCCGGAGCTGGGTGTAGTATGTCTTGCTCCCCCAGCTGTGCTGGTACTCAGGCCGGTAGTTGACGAGAAGGAGAAGACGCGCCGTCGCGAGGCTCTCGACCAGGCTGTCGAGGAGGGCCTGGGTCTCCGAATCGATCCAGTGGAGGTCCTCGAAAACCAGCAGCAGGGGCTGGACCTGGCTCTCCCGGAGCAGCAGGCGCTTTACGGCGTCCAGGGTGCGCTGGCGGCGTCGGCGCGGATCGAGGGCTCCCCACTGCGGGTCCTCCACCGGCACCTCTAGGAGCGCGAGGAAGGCCGGGAGGATCGGCTCCAGGGCCCTGTCCAGCGTGAGGAGCTTGCCGGTTGCCTTCTCGCAGATCCTTCGCGCATCGTCGCGATCCTCGATCTCGAAGTAGGATTTGAGGAGGTTGATGACGGGGAGGTAGGCGGTCGCCTTACCGTAAGAGACTGAGCCGCTTTCGAGCAAAAGCCACCCCTGGGTCCGATGTGAAATGGTGAACTCAAAGAAGAGGCGGGACTTGCCCACGCCGGCCTCCCCCACGGCTGCCACTACCTGGCCGTGGGCATCCCCCGCCTTCTCGAGCGCCCGTTGGAGATGGTCCATCTCGGGGTCGCGGCCCACAAACCGGCTCAGCCCCCGGGCGGCCGCCACTTGTAGGCGCGTCCGCACGGGACCCGCGCCCGTCACTTCGTAGACCTCAACCGGCTCGGTCAACCCCTTCACAGGAATGGGCCCGAGGGGCTTGACCTGCACGAAGCCTTCGGCCAAGCGGAGGGCCTCCCCGGTGAGCAGGATCGACCCTGGCATCGCCATCTGTTCCATGCGCGCGGCCAGGTGCGTGGTCTGTCCGACCGCCGTGTAGTCCATGTGGAGGTCGCTGCCGATGGAGCGCACGACAACCTCGCCTGAGTTCAATCCCACCCGAATATGAATGGGAATGCCCTCAGTCCGTTGGACCTCTTGGGCATAGCCTTTCACTGACTCCTGCATCCGGAGCGCCGCGTAGCAGGCGCGCACGGCATGGTCCTCGTGGGCGAGCGGCGCGCCGAAGAGCGCCATGATCCCGTCCCCCATGACCTGGTTCACGGTCCCCTCGTAGCGGTGGACGGCCTCCATCA
>JBHIBR010000071.1:0-7802 GCA_046759145.1 Nitrospinota bacterium
CCGGCCCCGCCGAAGGCCACCAGGACGAACTCCCTCGGGTCGTGGCCTCGCTCCACCGAGATGAGGCGGATGGCCCGCTCCATGCTCGCATCCGCCACCCGGAGTACCCCCTCGGCCGCCTCTCGGGGCTCAAGGCCGAGGGCGCGTCCCAGGCGCGCGAGGCCCTCCTCCACGCCCCGGAGGTCCAAGCGGAGCCCGCCCCCCAGGAAGCGGGCGGCATCCAGGCGCCCGAGGAAGAGGTGGGCGTCTGTGACCGTCACCTCCTGGCCTAGGTCCACTCGACCCGACCGCGCTCGGCCGTAGCAGATGGGGCCTGGGTCCGCGCCCGCGCTCTGGGGGCCCACCCGGAGCGCCCCGCCTGCGTCTCGCCAGGCGAGGGAGCCCCCGCCCGCCCCCACGGTGTGGATGTCGATGACGGGGACGCGGATGGGGCAGCCCGCCACTTCCGCCTCGGCCGTGAAACCCACATCGCCCCGGCAGAGGGAGACATCGGTGGAGGTGCCCCCCATGTCGAAGGTGATGGCCTGGGTGAAGCCAGCCGCCCGGGCCGCCGCGAACCCTCCCACCACGCCGCCCGCGGGACCCGAGAGGATGGTGCGCACCGCCTCCTGCCCCGCCGCCCGGGCGGAGAGGACGCCGCCGTTGCTCTGCATTACCCTGAGCCGACCCCCCGGCAGTCGCCGGTCGAGCTCGGAGAGATAGCGCCCCATGAGGGGCGAGACGTAGGCGTTGACGCACGTCGTGCTGGTGCGCTCGTACTCGCGATACTCGGGCAGGATGCGGCTCGAGGGGCTCACGGCGAAGCCCGCCCGCCGCGCCGCCTCGGCCGCCCGCCTCTCGTGGTCGGGGTTGGCGTAGGAGTGGAGGAAGCTGATGGCGACCGACCCCACGCCCGCCCGCCCGAGCCTGGCGAGAGCCCGCTCCAGGGCCCCCTGGTCGAGGGGCCGCTCCACCTCCCCTTCGGGCCCCACCCGCTCGGGGACGCCGAGGCGCAGGGGGCGGGGCACGAGGGGCGGGGGCCTGCGGTAGTAAAGGTCGTAGAGCCGGGAGCGGTTCTGACGGCCGATCTCCACCACGTCCTCAAGGCCCGCCGTGGTGAGGAGGCCGGTGCGGGCCCCCGTGCGGGTGAGGAGGGCGTTGGTGGCGACGGTGGAGCCGTGGGTGATCTCGAGGATGCCCGCCAGGGGTCCCCAAGGCGCCCGCGCGCCGGGGGTGCCGGCCTCGGGCATTTCTCCAAGGAGCTGAGCCACCCCCTCCAGGATGGCCCGGGCCGGGTTCTCGGGGGTAGACAGCACCTTGAGGACGCGGGCTCGGCCCCCTCGCCCCCCCCGGCGGTCGCCCTCGATGAGGATGAAATCGGTAAAAGTCCCCCCCGTGTCCACGCCCAGCCGCCAGAGGGGGGCTTTCCTCCGCGCTACCACGGCGGGGCCCTCAGCGGAGGCGACTCTTCACGACCCCCTCGATCCGGTCGAGCGCCTTCTCGAGGTCCTCTGTCGAGTTGGCGAAGCAGAAGCGGATGTGGCCCTCGCCGTGCTCGCCGAAATCGGTCCCCGCCAGGCACCCCACCCCCGCCTCCTCCAGCAGCGCCTCCGCCACCTGCTGGCAGTCGCCCACCTTGCGGACGTTGGGGAAGGCATAGAAGGCCCCGGCCGGGGTTTTGCACGAGAGGCCCGAGACCTCGTTCAGGCCCGCGACGAAGAGGTCGCGGCGGCGGCGGAACTCCTCCATCATCCGCCCGCTCTCCTCCTGAGGGCCCCGCAGGGCCTCGACGCCAGCGAGCTGGACGAAGGGAGGGGTGCAGGAGACGGAGTTGGTGATGAGCTTTGTGAGGTGTGCGGCGAGCTCCCGGTTGGTCGCCACCCAGCCCAGCCGCCACCCGGTCATGGCGTAGGTCTTGGAGTGGGAGTCCATGAGGATGGTGCGCTCCCGCATGCCGGGCATGGCGGCGATGGAGACGTGCGCCCCCTCGAAGAGCATGTTGGAGTAAACCTCATCCGCCAGCACCACGATGTCGCGCTCGCGGGCGAGCTCGGCGATGGCCTCGAGCTCCCGCTCGGTGAGGGTCCCCCCGGTGGGGTTGTGGGGGTAGTTGAGGATGATGAGGCGGGTGCGCTCGTTCACCCGCCCGCGGACCTCCTCGACGGTGAAGCGGAAGTCGTTGGCCTCCAGGATGGGCAGAGCCACCGGGCGCGCCCCGGCGTAACGGATGACCGATTCGTAGACCGGGAAGCCCGGGTTGGGGTAGATGACCTCGTCCCCCGACTGGGCGAGGGCCACGATGGCATAGAAGAGGAAGGGTTTTGCCCCCGCCGCCACCACCACTTCCTCGGGCGAGTAGCGCACCCCGCGCGTGCGCTCGAAGTACTCGCAGATGGCCTCCCGCAGCTCCAGCAGCCCCTGGGAGGGGCAGTAGTGGGTCGCCCCTTCCTTGAGCGCCCGGTAGGCCGCCTCCACGATGGAGGAGGGGGTGTCGAAGTCCGGCTCGCCGATCTCCAGATGAATGATGTCCCGCCCCCCTCGCTCGAGCTCCTTGGCCCGGGCCAGCACCACGAAGGCCGACTCGGTCAGGAGCCTCCCCATCCGGTCCGCAAGCCGCATTTCACCCTCCTCCTCGCCCACCGCGGAAACCCATCTCCTCCAGGACGGCCAGAAGCTCCCCCAGGGGGAGGCCCACTACACTGGTGTAGCTCCCCTCGATGCGGTCCACAAGTGCCCCCCCTCCGCCCTGGATGGCGTAGCCGCCCGCCTTGCCCAGGGGCTCGCCGCTCCCCACGTAGGCCTCCACCTCCTCGGGCGCAAGGGGCCGGAAGCTCACCCGCGTCCTCACCGACTTCACCCGCTTCCTCCCCTCCGGGCTCACCACCGCGAAGGCGGTCACCACCTCGTGGGTGCGGCCCGAGAGGGTGGCCAGCATCCGCCGGGCATCCTCCTCATCGCGGGGCTTGCCCAGCATCTCCCCACCCAGCACCACCACGGTGTCCGCCCCGACCACCCAGCGCCCGCCCCCCAGGCGCCCTGCCACCCCCTCTGCCTTGGCCAGGGCGAGGGCCTCCGCCCAGCCACGCGGGTCCTCCCCGGGGGAATGCGCCTCGGGTGCGGACTCCTCCTCCGGGGGCCAGACCTCGAAGGGAACCCCCGCCGCCTGGAGGAGCTCGCGCCTGCGGGGTGAGGAGGAGGCCAGGACGAGGAGCGGGTGGGCTGCCCCTTCCTTCCTCTCAGACATCCTCGCGGAAGCGCTCCACCGTAAAGCGGAACACCTCGCAGGGCTCTCCCTCCGGGATGCCCGCCTTCTTGCGGACGATGGCGAGCTGCTCTTCGACCGTGCGGACGGCAGGAAGGTCGGGCAGGAGCACCCCCTGGAGCCCGCCCCAACGGACGAGGACGCCGTAGCGCTTCGGGTCCAGCTCACCGGAGTCCAAGACGGACTCGAGGGGGGCCACCACGTCCACCGACACGCTCACCTCCGCGAGCTCCCCGAGGGCAAGAGGGGGAAAGCGGGGGTCACGGGAGGCGGCGGCGATGGCGTTTCGGATGACCTCAGCGGCGACGTTCGCCTCCCGCGGCTCGGCTGTGCCGACGCATCCGCGGAGATCGCCGCCCTTCTTCAGGCTCACGAAAGCCCCCGCCCGGCGGGCCATTTCGGGGGGAAGGGGCTCGGGCGGGGGGAGAGCCTCGCCGCTTCTCAGGTAGTGCTCGATGGCCCGACGCGCGAGCTCCACCAAGGGGTGCGGCGGGGTCAAGAATCCCGCCCCACCACGTAGTCCGCCAGCGCCCGGAGGCCGTCCACGTAGTAGGAATCCCCCATAGCGCTCAGGTGACCCTTGGCCGCCTTCACATAGGCGCTGGCGCGGTCGAGGGTGTACTCGATGGCCCCGCAGGCGCGCATGAGGTTCCGGAGGTGGGCAAGTTCCTCCTCCCCCACCCCCTCCGCCTCCAGCACCGCGGCCCGCAGCCTCCCCTTCTCCTCGGGCGAGGCGAGCTGGTAGAGGCGCAGGAGCGGCAGGGTGACCTTCCCTTCTCGAAGGTCCTGCCCCACCGGCTTGCCCAGGCGGGCCTCGTCGGCGGTGTAGTCCAGCACGTCGTCCACCAGCTGGAAGGCGTATCCCACCTGGCGGCCGTACGCGCCGAGGGCCTCCTCCATCGCCGGGGACGCCCCGCCCAGGATGGCCCCCACCCGGCAGGAGGCCTCGATGAGGGCGCCGGTCTTGCGGAAGACTACGTCCAGGTACTGCTCCTCCGAGCAGGAGAGGTTGTAGAGGTTCACGAGTTCGAGGACCTCGCCCTCGCTCAGGTGAGTGGTGGCCTGGCTGATGGCGTTCAGGATGCGTGGGTCGGCATCCCGGCTCATGAGGGCGAAGCTCTTGGCAAAGAGGTAGTCCCCCACGAGGACGCTCGCCTCATTGCCCCACTTGGCGTTGGCCGAGGGCCAGCCGCGCCGCTTCTCGGCCCCATCCACCACATCGTCATGGAGCAAGCTGGCGGTGTGGATGTACTCTACCACGCAGGAGTGCGTGATGGAGCGCTCCCCCTCGTAGCCGCAGGCCTTGGCCGAGAGGAGCACCAGGAGGGGCCTCACGCGCTTTCCGCCGTTTCCGCTGAGGTAGCCCCCGATGTCGCCGATGAGGGCTACGTCGGAGCGGAGGTGCTCCCGAATGGCGGCCTCCACCCGGTCGAGCTCCCCGCGCAGGGAGGCCATCACTTCGGAAAAGCTGACGGCCATACCAGCCCCCCACCCCGCAGAAGCAACTGACCCGACCGATGGAAGCGTGCCCCCAGAGCCGCATCCAGGCATCGACAAGCGCGACTCTACGCAACGGGCGGGGGACCTGTCAACGCCCGCCCCTAATAGAAGTACATCCCCCCGTTCACCAGGAAGGTCTGGCCGGTGAGGTAGCCGGCCTCCTCCGAGGCGAGGAAGGCGCAGAGCGCGGCCAACTCCTCGGGCTTCCCCAGTCTCCTCACGGGGACCTCCCGGACGCGCTCCTCCGGCCCCCAGGGGCGCTGCCAGGCGGGCTTCGTGTCCCGGTAGTACTTGTTCTGGCGGGGCTCGGTGTCCATGAGGCCGGGCCCCACATGGTTGCAGGTGACCCCGAAGGGGGCGAGCTCATGGGCGATGGCCCGGGTGAATCCGACCGCCCCCGCCTTGCCGGCCGCGGTGTGGGCGCCGGAGCGGGCGTAGAGGTGGGCGTGGCCGGTGATGTTGAGGATGCGCCCCCAGCCCCGGCGCACCATGGGCCCCGCGAAGGCGCGGGTGCAGTAGAACATGCTGTGGAGGTTCACCCCGATGAGGGTGTGCCAGTCCTCGGGGCTCATCTCCAGGAAAGGCACGAAGGGGCTCGCCCCCACGTTGTTGACCAGGATGTCCACCGGCCCGAGCTCCTTGAGCACCCGCTCCTTGAGCCCCTCCACCCCCTCGTGCTCCGCCACATCGGCCTGGACGGCCACGGCCCGCACGCCCGCCTCCCGGCAGGCGGCGGCCACCCGCTCGATCTCCTCGGGCGTGCTCCGGGAGTTGACGGCCACATCCGCCCCCTCGGCCGCGAGCCGGAGGGCGATGGCCCGGCCGAGACTCCGGCCTGCCCCCGTCACGAGGGCCCTCTTCCCCTTGAGCGACATGGCGCTCACCTCCTCCCTTCGGGGGGAGGACCCGGGGATGAGCCCCCTCCCCCCCGCCTTCACCTGCCCACCGGCTTCGGAGCCGCCTCCTCCCCCTTCGCGAGGGCCGCGATGGCCTCCATGATGCGCTCGGTTGCCCCCTGGAGCACTTCCCGCTCGGCCGGCAGGCCCCGGAACTCCGCCAGGTCCACCGGCGGGCCGAAGCGCACCCGGGCGCGCGAAGGGGTGAGGAGCCCCCAGAGGATGGAGTCGGTGGGAGGGGTCCCCGAAATGCGGGCCGGGATGACCGGCACGCCCGTGCGCAGCGCGAAGAGGGCGACCCCCAGCTTCCCATCGCCCGGCGCCCCCGCCAGCCGGATACGCCCCTCGGGGAAGATGCACACGAGCCCCCCCGACCGCAACGCCTGCAGGGTCTTCCGCGTGGAGGCAAAATCGCGCCCGTCGCGCTCCACAGGGATGGCGTCCAAAAAGCGGAAGAACCACCGACAGAGGGGGAGCTCGTAGTACTCCCGGGCCATGGGGAAGACCATCAGCCGGGGCGAGGGGGCACTCAGGAGGAATGGGTCGGCGCTCGAGACGTGGTTAGAGGCAACGATGGCGCCCCCTCGGATGGGGATGTGCTCCTCCCCCTCGACTTGCAGGCGATGCCAAACGCGGCAAAAGAGCCAGTTGATAGAGGCCAGAAGGGGGAGCAGGGCAGCGGCCCTTCGCCCCTTGAGGTGAGAGGGATGGGGTATCGTCCTCCGCACGGGCCGCAATCGGTCTCCCCCGGCCATGGGCTTTCCCCTCTCTCCTCTGCCGCCGCCAAGCCCTCGCCGCCATCCCATCTTACAACAAGGGGGCATAAGAGTGGGCCCCGCGCCCCCGGCCCCCGGGGTGCCCGCCGGCACCCGGGCGGAGCGAAGGAGCCCACTCTCCTCGAGCCCCGGGAGGCGAGGGGGGCTTTAGGGAGCTGGCCCCCCGGGGTGCCCGGTGGCACCGGCTACCGGGCCGGAGCGAATGAGCCCACTGTCTTCGAGCCCCGGCAAGCGAGGGGAGCCCTACAGAGCTGGCCCCCCCGGGGTGCCCGGTGGCACCTGCCACCGGGCAGGAGCGAATGAGCCCATTCCGTCAAAGCCCCCGCAGCGGAGGGGGGCCCGAAAGAACGGGACCTTCGCCTGGGGCCGCCGTGGCCCCGGCCGCGAAATGGGGCAGCACGTATCTCTCGTAGAGCCGCAGTCCCGCCTCGGTCCTCTCGATGTCCTGTGGGATGAAGGAGAGGGTGAAGTAGCGCACCCCGGCCCGGACGTAGCGCTCGAGGGCCTCGATGCAGTCATCCGGGTTGCCGGCGAGGACGATGCCGAGCCGCACCAGCTCCTCGGCGGGCCAAGAGGCCCAGTCCCGCCGCCTGCGGAGGATTTCGGCCGCCCGCAGAGCCCTCCCCCGGTCCTCGTCGATGCAGGTCCAGAAGAGGGCGCCCGGGACCAGGGCTTCGGCGTCCCGGCCCGCGGCGCGAGCGGCCGCGCGGGCGCGCTCGATCCCCTGTTGGTACTCTTCCGGGTCGAGCCCCCTGTAGTGGGGGGCGGCCGGCGTCCAGCCATCGCCCAGGCGGCCCGCGAGCTCCTGAGAGAGTCTCCCCTTCCCCCCGAACCAGATGGGGGGGCAGGGCTTCTGGAGGGGCTTCGGCCAGAGAGGGGCGCGGTCGAGGCGGTAGTGTTTGCCCTGGAAGGACACCCAGCCGTCCTCGGTCCAGAGCTTGCGGATAACCTTGACCCCCTCGTCCAGCATCTCCATCCTGCGCCGAAAACTCCGCTCGAAGGGGAGGCCGAAGGCACAGAACTCCCGCTCGTTCCAGCCCGAGCCCACCTGGAGGAGGAGCCTTCCGCCCGAGACCACGTCCAGGGTCGCCCCCATCCGGGCGATGAAGGCCGGATGGCGCAGTGTGACGGGCGTGACCTGGGGCCCCACCCGGATGCGACGGGTGACCGCCGCGGCGGCGGAGAGGGTGGTCCACGCCTCGAGGAAGTAGGGCCGGGCGGGGTCGGCCGAGAGGGCGTAGTGGCGGTCTTCGGCGAGGAACATGTGGTCGGGCAGGTAGAGGCCGTCGAAGCCCACCTCCTCGGCGACCTGCGCGACCCGCCGGAAACGCTCGAAGGGGGTGTCCTGCCGCTGGCCGTAGATGTTGAGGAGGAGAGCAAACGTGACGG